>JAXJUX010000165.1:0-24806 GCA_036308845.1 Ruminococcus sp. | reverse complement strand
TACTAAGACTTTGGCGCGAAGGCGTTCCTGAGCGTCAATTAGTCGCAGTTAGCACTTAGTTGAAGACGAACGGCCTGTCTTTGGAATTGCATAGGAATACAGACGCCCTCCCCACGAATTACAAATAAATGATTGATTTTTCCTATTCTTATGTTTATAATCACATCTGGTAATACAATCTTATGGAGGATTTCAAGCGATGAAAACAGACAAGAATTTCAAGAAAAGAGTTGTCATGTGTGTTTTAGGTGTACTGGTTTGTGGCTTCAGTGTTGGTTTCTTTAAAAGAGCTACACTTGGTGTTGACCCGTTCCAGTCTTTTATGGGTGGCTTAGATGCATTGATCCCTATGGAATTTGGTACTTTATATGTAATTGCAAATATTTGTCTGTTGTTATTCAGTTTATTCGCAGACAAACATTATATCGGACTTGCTACGATCATCAACCTTTCCGTTCTGGGATATGTTGCTCAGTATTCTCACGAATTAATGCTTGCATGGTTCCCTGAACTTTCTCTGGTTGGCAGATTTATTTTTCTGATTATTGGAATTGTTACCATGTGTTTTGCATCTGCTTTTTATTTTGTTGCAGACCTTGGTGTATCTACATACGATGCTGTTGCATTAATCATCACTGGTACATGGAAAATCGGTCAGTTCCGCTATGTTAGAATCATCTGTGATTTCGTATGTGTAGCTGTTGGGGTTATTCTTTATATTCTGGCAAGCGGTTCTTTCTCAGGAATCAATGCGATTGTTGGGGTTGGAACTATTATCACAGCATTCTTTATGGGACCATTGATTGACTTCTTTGTAGAAAAAGTAGCAAAACCATTTTTGAATGAAAAGTAATTTTATTTCACAAAAACCCCTTCCGATGATGCAAATTCATCAGAAGGGGTTTTTATATATTACTGTTTTACACTCAAACGAACCAGAGCTCTCTGCAGTTTTGCCTGTGCCATTTTGTATTCTTTGTAGCTCAGGTCTTTGTTTGCAAGTTTTTCTTCTGCACGCTGTTTTGCGCGTGCTGCTCTTTCTTCGTCAATGTCTTCTTTCCACTCCCAGGTTGTTGCCAGAAGGTGGCAAGTTCCGTCCATCATGTTCAGCATTCCACCGATGCAGGCAGCTTCACGTGTAGTTCCGTCTTCCATCACTACATGAGCTTCGCCCATACCAAGTGCTGTACAGTAATTACAGTGACCTGCCAGAATAGCCAAATCTCCTGTAATCCCGCGACATACGACTCTTACTACTTCTCCTTCAAACAGCAATCCATCCGGTGTACCGATTCGTAATGGGAAGGTTCTCATAAGTAACCTCCTTTACTGTTTTTTCGATTTTTCGAAGTTTTCAAAAACTTCATCAATAACTCCCGCAAACAGGAAGTAGCTTTCTGGAATTTCATCACATTCGCCGTTCAGAATCATTCTAAATCCGCGCAGTGTTTCTTTCAATGGAACATATTTTCCTGGCATACCTGTAAACTGCTCTGCTACTGAGAAGCTCTGAGACAGATAACGCTGTACTTTACGAGCACGGTTTACTGTCAGCTTATCTTCTTCTGACAATTCATCCATACCCATGATAGCGATGATATCCTGCAGTTCTTTGTATCTCTGCAGTACACGCTGTACTTCACGAGCAATTTCGTAATGTTCATTTCCTACAACTTCTGGTGACAGGATACGGCTTGTAGAATCCAGTGGGTCTACCGCTGGGTAAATACCCTGGCTGGCAATATCACGGGACAATACGGTTGTAGCATCCAGATGTGAGAATGTTGTAGCTGGAGCAGGGTCAGTTAAGTCATCCGCTGGTACGTATACAGCCTGTACGGATGTAATGGAACCTTTTCTTGTGGATGTGATACGTTCCTGCAGAGTACCCATTTCTGTAGCCAGTGTAGGCTGGTAACCTACCGCAGATGGCATACGTCCAAGCAGAGCTGATACTTCAGAACCAGCCTGTGTGAAACGGAAAATGTTATCAATAAACAGAAGTACGTCCTGATTTTTCACATCACGGAAATATTCTGCCATAGTCAGACCGGAAAGACCAACTCTCATACGAGCTCCAGGTGGCTCGTTCATCTGACCATATACCAATGCAGTTTTGTCGATAACTCCACTTTCCTGCATTTCGTTGTAAAGGTCGTTACCTTCACGTGTACGTTCTCCTACACCTGTAAATACAGAAAGTCCACCGTGAGCTGTAGCTACGTTGTGAATCAATTCCATGATCAATACGGTTTTACCTACACCCGCACCACCGAACAGACCGATTTTACCACCTTTTGCGTATGGACAAATCAAGTCTACGACTTTGATACCAGTTTCCAGGATTTCTGTAGCTGGCATCTGATCTTCGTATGCTGGTGCCGGACGATGAATAGACCAACGTTCTTTTGTTTCTGCCGCCGGTTTGTTATCAACCGGGTCACCTAAAAGGTTAAATACACGTCCCAGACATTCTTCACCAACTGGAACTGTGATTGGTGCTCCTGTATCGATTGCTTTTGTACCTCTAACCAGACCGTCTGTTGAGTTCATGGCAATACAACGAACTGTATTGTCACCAGTCTGCTGAGCTACTTCTGCAATCAGCTTTGCACCATTATTATCGATTTCAATCGCATTGAGCAGCGCTGGCAGTTCCCCATGGGCAAATCGAATGTCCAATACAGGTCCTACTACCTGCACTACTTCGCCTATATGCTTTTCGCTCATTGCATAATCTCCTCTATATAATTAGTTACACTTATTCGTATCATTAGATGCCTTCGGCACCTGCAACAATCTCCGTGATTTCCTGCGTAATACTTGCCTGACGAGCTCTGTTGTAGTACAGATTCAGTTTTTCGATCATTTCTTCTGCATTGCTTGTAGCAGATTCCATTGCCATACGTCTTGCAGCCAACTCACTTGCCAAACTTTCACATACACCACCATAGATCAAACCAGCCAGATATTCCGGTACAATCGCATCAAATACTTCTTCTGCGCTTGGTTCATATACGATCAGATTACGACTTTTCACATGTTCTTCGTCTGTAGCAAGGTCAACCAGCGGCAATGCCGGAATTACTTTTGGCTGCTGAGACAACATGGAAACAAATGTTGTATAGCAAAGGTCAATATGACCGAACGTATTTTTCTGAAATTCTGTACAGAGCAGATTGGCGATTTCGAAACAATCTGCCACGGAAACATCTGCAACTTCTGCAAACGCTTCTGTTACACAAGGAATTTTCTTTCTTACACAGTAGTCTACTGCCCTTTTACCGATTGGCAATACCACAAATTCTTTTCCGGCACTGTCTGCTTCCAAAGCTTTGAATACATTTGTGTTATATCCGCCAGCCAGACCTCTGTCACCGGCAATCATAACGTAACAAACTTTTTCATTTGCTGCTTCTTTTGCATAGTTGGAACTAAAATCTGTGTTTTCATGAGCAATTCCACTCAGTGTTTTGTGGAGCTCCTGGAAATAAGGGCGGCAGGTTTCTGCACGTTCTTTTGCTTTACGCAGTTTGGAGGATGCTACAAGTTCCATCGCTTTTGTAATCTGCATAGTGCTTTGTACACTTTTAATACGCAGCTTTACCGACTTCATATTTGCAGCCATATGCTTCCTCCTTTATCACTATTTTGCAGGTCTTGCATCCAGGAAATTCTGTGTGTACTGTTCCAGTACAGCTTTCAGTTTTTCCTCTGTATCTGCTTCCAGTTTTCCAGTTGTACGGATTGTCTGCATTACTTCTGCACCCTGTGCATCAGTATCCAGATGTGTGTACAGACCAGATTCATATGCACGGATATCTTCTACAGCTACATTTGTAAGGATACCTTTGGTAACTGCGAAAAGAATTGCTACCTGTTTTTCTACTGGTACTGGAGCATTCTGATTCTGTTTGAGTACTTCTACGATACGAGCACCCTGTTCCAGACGTGCTTTTGTATCTGCATCCAAATCAGAACCGAACTGAGCGAAGCTCTGTAATTCACGGTACTGAGAATAAATCAGTTTCAGAGTACCTGCTACTTTTTTCATTGCTTTAATTTGTGCATTTCCACCTACTCGGGATACGGAGATACCAGGGTTAACCGCTGGCATTACACCGGAGTGGAACAGCTCTGTTTCCAGGAAAATCTGTCCGTCTGTGATGGAAATTACATTTGTAGGGATATACGCGGATACGTCACCGGCCTGAGTTTCAATGATAGGCAGTGCTGTTAAGGAACCGCCGCCATGTTCATCATCCAGTTTTGCTGCACGTTCCAGAAGTCTGGAATGCAGATAGAAAACGTCTCCAGGGTAAGCTTCACGTCCAGGTGGACGACGAATCAGCAGAGACAGTGCACGGTAAGCTACCGCATGCTTACTCAAGTCATCATAGATAACCAGCACGTGTTTTCCTTTGTTCATAAAATATTCACCCATTGCACAACCGGAATATGGTGCAATATACTGCAGTGGGCTTGCTTCAGAAGCTGTAGCGGCTACGATAATTGTGTAGTCCATAGCTCCGTTTTTGCTTAATGTTTCTACCAGGTTTGCTACTGTAGAACGTTTCTGTCCGATAGCAACATAAATACAGATTACGTCCTTACCTTTCTGGTTAATAATTGTGTCTGTCGCAACTGTAGTTTTACCAGTCTGACGGTCACCGATGATCAACTCACGCTGTCCACGTCCGATAGGTACCATGGAGTCAATCGCTTTGATACCAGTCTGCAGTGGTTCGTATACGGATCTTCTTTCACAGATTCCAGGTGCTGGACTTTCGATTGGTCTGTATTCTGATGTTACGATTGGACCAGCTCCATCGATTGGCTGTCCCAGTGCGTTTACTACACGACCGATCATTGCTTCGCCTACTGGTACAGATACTACTTTGCCAGTACGTTTTACAGTCTGGCCTTCACCGATATTTTCATCGGAGCCAAATAATACGATGGACACGCTGTTTTCTTCCAGGTTCTGTGCCATACCAAAGCTGCCATCTTCAAATTCCAACAATTCACCAGCCATACAGTTGATCAGACCGCTTGCTCTAGCGATACCGTCACCTACCATCAGGATGGTTCCTGTTTCGTTCTGCTGAATTGCGTTTTCATAATATTTAATTTGGCTTCGGATGACTTTGGATATTTCTTCAGGTTTTAATTGCATGTTTCCATTCCCATCCTTTAAACAATTATTTCATTTAATTTTTTGGAGATGCCTGACAGACGTCCCTGTACAGTTCCATCCAGCTGTTTTCCTTCCAGTTCCACACGAAGTCCTGCCAGAACAGTAGGATCTGTTTTCTGAACAAGAGCCACTTTCTTTCCGCTGACTTTTTCCAGTTTCGCCTTGAGAGCGTTCATCTGTGCTTCACTGAGTGCCACTGCACTTGTAACTACAGCTTCGACAATTCCATTATCTACATTATAGCGTCGTACGAATTCTTCGCAGCATCCTGCATATTCGGAAAGGATGCCTCGATCACACAACAATTTCAAAAAACTCACTAAATAGCGCTCTGCCTGAGTACCGAATGCAGTTTCGATCAAACCTTTACGTTCCGCAAGTGGAATCGCCGGTTCGCTCAGGAGATGAAGATAATCCGGATTTTCCGAAAAAATCTTACGAATTTCCTGCACCTGCTGCATCAATACTTCTGTGAGCTGTTCTTCGGCAGCAAGGTCATACAGGCTGCCACCATACAGTCTTGCAGTCTGTGTCATTATGCCTCACCTACATTCGCAATAAATTCATCAATCAGTTTCGTATGGTCTTCTTCGCTAATTTCACGTTCAATAACCTTACCAGCAATTTCCATTGCAATGTCACCAATTTCATTCTTGATTTCATTAACGGCTTTGCGTTTTTCCTGAGCGATATCGCTTTCGGCTTTTGCTTTCATAGCAGCTGCCTGTGCAGAAGCTTCTTTTAACATTTCTTCACTCTGGATCGCTGCAGTTTTCTGCGCTGTTACGAGAATTTCATTTGCTTTATTCTTAGCTTCCAGCATGTTTGCTTCGTATTCGGATTTGATTGCCTGAGCTTCAGTTTTTGCAGCCTGGGCTTCACGAATCTCAGCATCTGCCATGCTTCTTCTCTTTTCAAGAATTTCGTTGATTGGTTTAAATAAAAATCGCTTAATCAGGTATACCTGAATAAAAAGGTTAGCAATAGTAGCTACGAAGTTCCACGGCACAATCGTTACTAAATCCTGTACCATAATTCTAACCTCCCGTTATTTGTCAGTATTTTCTCTCAATTATGCCAGGAAGTTCATGAACATACCAGGTGCTACGAAGATCAAAAGCAGACCTGTTACGAAACCGTAAATACCAGTTGTTTCTGCGATAGCACAACCAAGCAGCATTGTAGAAGTAACATCACCTTTACATTCTGGCTGACGTCCGATAGCTTCCAGACCTTTTGCTACTGCGTTACCTTCACCGATACCAGGTCCAATACCTGCGATAAGAGCTAAACCTGCACCAATTGCACATCCTGCTAATGCGATACCTTTTGCGAGTAACTGAAATTCCATAATTATTTCCTCCTAAATGTTATATAATTTTCTTGTTGCTGCCTTCCTGCAGCTTTGTTTCGTTAGCCTTCTGATGCGTTTGCAATATACATTGTTGTCAGCATACAGAAAATAAATGCCTGCATAAATCCTGAGAACCAGTCAAAATATACAGATAAGATTGCCGGAACACCAACCGCAAGGAATGGGATTTCTGATAATACATCACCCAATACTCCCGGAAGCAAACCGAACAGAGCTGAGCTGGCCAGTGTCAAAGAACCATAAATCAATCCACTGATTACTACACCGGACAGAATGTTACCGAAGTGACGGCATGCCATACTGATTGGTGTTGCAAGTTCTGACAAGATGTTGAATGGCGTCAGAACTGGAATCGGCTCTGTGAAACCTTTTAAGTATCCGCCAATACCACCGGATTTGATTTTTTCTTTTGTAATCAAAACAAATACGATTACTGCCCAGGCAGCTTCTACAGATAAGTCAGATGTTGGACTTCGAAGTCCAATCAAACTGATCAGGTTGGAAACCACACTTGTCGCGAACAATGCGGATACGAATGGAATCATATACCTGAATTTTTCGCCCATATTTCCGATTACGAAATTGTTTGCTGTTTCTACCAGCATTTCCGCTACCGCCTGACGTTTGGAAATATTCTCTACTTTCAAATCACGCGTCAGCCAAATACAAACTCCTGTAATCAAAAGCATTACAATCCAGCTCACCACAATTGTTTCGCTGATTCGTAATTCTCCCAGAATCGGAAGGTCAATTGGAAGTGTAAATAGGATCTTTGCTCCTGATATGTCCAAATTCATTAAGCGTCCACCTCCTTTTTATTATTTTTTCATCATGCCCAAAATCTTAATGCCCATACTTGGGAACAACAATGGTACAATACCTGCCACAAACTGAAAACATGGAGCCATAATCGCGATCACGCACCAGATCATCTGCATCAGCATACGCTGTGAATAGCTGCCTTTCATCTGGGTACGAGCCATATCTTCATCTTGTGTGGATGCTACTTTCTGAACTGTCAATCCCATAAGAAAGAAGTTCAGAACTGCAATGATTCCGCCGCCTATACCACCAAGAATAACGGTATAATCAAAAGGTATTTTTTCTGGAATAACCATATGAAATACAAAAAATACAACCCACATCAGTACCACACCAATGACAGTACTTATGGCTACTCTTTGTGTTTCTCTTTTTATGGCTGGCTGAATATTGTCAAACAACTTGCTCATATTCCTTCCTTTCCTTTTCTTTTTCCGGAGAATGCTGTTCGTACATCGTTTTTTAATCCAGTTATTAAGAAAACGATGTACTATATGTGTCTGTTGAAGGATATGCGTTCTTTTTTCTTTTCTTTTTTCTGCTGCTTCATGGTAGTCAGATAAAACTTATACGCCACCGTAAAAGAACCACCCAGACCAAAGAAAAATCCAAGAATATAGATCCATCCGCCTATGCCGAACCGTGAACAGAGCCACCAGCATATAGCCAGACACAATAAAAGAGGAGTAATAAATGAAAGACCAAATTGCGTTAACATCAATATGTTTTGATACATTTTTGCAAAATTTTTCATTCGTACTCCTTTCCGTCTGACAGACATTTACCCCATTTTCCATATAACAAAATATTAACATAAGACTTTACAAAATACAATCATTTCTCGTTTCTCTTTTATTTATTTCATTTTGATTTATTTGAATTTTTAGCATTTTTTTATGATTTTCCCAACATTTTACATATATTTATCCAGTATTTGTTTAAGGAGTGCAAAATTCAAATCGTCGTGCATATCTGCATGAATTTATACGAAAACTATACCCTGATTGCAATCATAGTTTGCGTCTTTTGTGTACATTCTATACTTCTTTTCCAATCTAACTTTATTCTGCCAAAAAAGGCAATCAGGAAAAACCCGATTGCCTTTTCACCTTATTTCATTATCAATTCGCATTACTTGCAGCAATCTTCACTTTACTCCACAAGTTCGCAATTGTTTTTCTTGTTTCCGCATTATATACGAAAACTTCATCGTTTTCATTGTCGACTCTTGGAATATAGGCATTGATTCCTTCAAAATCTCCGCCTTCACCAGACAAGTCTTTCATAACTTCCAGGTTTGGTGAAGTGTAACCTACATAACTGGAATTTTCGTATGCATTATCATAGCTACTGATGAAATTCATAAATTCATGCGCAAGCTCCGGATTTTCTGCGTTTGCAGGAATTACCATAGAATCGTACCAAAGGTTTGTTCCTTCTTCCGGCAGATAGAATCCCATGTTTTCGTTTTCACTCATGATATAGGTAGCATCACCGGAGTAACATAATCCCAATGCTTTTCTTCCCTGCGCCATGTTGTCAATGATCTCGTCCGTTACAATTTCTGCTTCCATGGTCTGTACACATTCTACCAGCCACTCGTAAGCATCATTGATTTCTTCTTCACTTTCCGTATTCATGGAATATCCCAAAGCTTTCAACGCCATCATGAAGGAATCTCTCTCAGAATCATACAAATAGATATCTCCACGATATTTTTCATCTTTGAAAATCGCAAATCCTTCTTTTTCCAGGTCTTCTATATCTACTTTTGTTTTGTCGTAAACAATTCCTACCGTTCCCCAGAAATATGATACGGAATACTCGTTATCCGGATCATATGGTGGATTTTTTACGGAATCGTTCAATTCATCCCAACAATCCAGCAAAGAGGAATCCAGTTTCTGTAAAAGGTCTTCATCTTTCAAACGCTGAATCATATAATCACTTGGCACAAGAATATCGTAAACTTCTCCATTTGCCACCTTGATATACATCTGTTCGTTAGATTCAAAGTTTTCTACCACAACCGTTGCTCCAGTTGCTTCTTCAAATGCAGGAATGATTTCTTCGCCCATATATTCACCCGGAAGGTATACATATAAAGTTTCTCCTGCATATGGAAGTATCGCGGTCTCTTTGTTCAATCCAATGACCAGACCAATCACAGCTACTACAACAACTGCACCAACTACAGGGACCATGATTTTCTTTGGACTGATTTCTTCCTTTTTCTGGCGTTTTGCCATCACGACAGGAAGTACATTGATGATAACAAGCGCCAACGTAATAATCACAACTACCAAAGTAGAAACTGCGTTGATACTTGGATTGATACGTTTGCTCATGGTGTATACCATGATACTTAAGTTCTTAACACCACTTCCTGTTACGAAATAGGAGATAATAAAATCATCGATAGACATCGTAAATGCAATCAATGCTCCTGAGAAAATTCCCGGTGTGATCTGTGGTACAATAACCTTAATCAGCGCCTGCCACGGTGTCGCCCCTAAGTCCATCGCTGCATCTGCCAGGTTCGGATCCAAAGAACGAACCTTCGGCATAACGGACAAAATTACATATGGAATACAAAAGGCAATATGCGCAAGCAGCATGGTCATATACCCTTTTTCTACCTTAAAGGTGATGAACAGAAGCATAAAACCAATGGCTGTAACGATTTCCGGGTTCATCATTGGCAGGTTATTCACCTGTTCCATCAAATCTCTGACAATCTTTTTGGATTTACTAAGACCAATAGCTGTAATGGTTCCCACAATCGTAGAAACAAAGGTTGCAATCAACGCAATACTAAAGGTCGTATACAACGCCTCCATCATATCCCTGGATTCCAACATGTGCTGATACCAGCGCAGGGAAAATCCAGAAAAATGTGTCAGAGACTTTCCTTCATTGAAGGAAAAAACGATCATATACACAATTGGAAGATAGAAGAAAATAATCATCAGAATCAGCAGAATTTTTCCAAGCATATTTTTTCTTTTTTTCATAATGATTAATCCTCCTTTCCACCCTGATTGCGAACTTCAATTTTTCGTACTAACATCATCAGAAGCATCATAATGATTGCCATGATCATGGAAATAGCACTTCCGAAATTCCATTCACCTACCGTAATAAACTGATTTTCAATCAGGTTACCTACGAGGAAATATTGTCCGCCTCCCAAAAGTTTTGGAATGAAGAAAGAACTTACGGATGGCAAAAATACCAGCGTAATTCCATTGATCACACCTGGCAGGGATAACGGAAAGGTAACTCTCAAAAACGTCTGCACCGGGTTAGCACCCAAATCCGCACTCGCCTGTAAAAGGGAATGATCCATTTTACAAAGGGAAGTATTGATCTGCAGAATCATAAATGGCAGGAAGTTATATACCATACCAAGAAGTACAGCCGCCTCTGTATAAAGAAGCTCTGTTTCTCCCATACCAAAAATACTCAAAATCTGCTGAATCAGACCGCCTTCACTCAACAATCCAATCCATGCATACGTTCTAACCAGTGCATTGATCCATGTAGGAATCGTGATACACAGGACCAGAATATTCTGCATTTTTTCGCTGCTTCTGGCGATCAAATACGCCAGCGGATAACCCAAAAGCAGACAAATCACAGTTGTTTTTATTGCAATTACAAGAGAACGCCACAAAATCAGTAAAAAATCTGGGTCGGTAAAAAATCTGATATAGTGTTCTAATGTAAAGGAGAAGGAAATAATACTGTTTCCCTGTTCCATAATGGAATACATGGCAATCAGCGCCATTGGGAAAATCAGCATCATCACCGCCCATGCAATATAAGGAACGGCTAATTGTGAAAATCTTTTCATTTAAAATACCATCCTTGACATTACATGAATATCTTCCGGGAAGAATGTCAGGCCGACCTCCTGACCAACTTCTGTATAGTCTGTGGTATGAATCTTAAATTCACGACCGGTAGTGGAGAATGTGATTTTGTACACACCTTCTTTGATATTTTCCGGTTCAAAATCATAATCTACACTGATATCAATACTCTGGCTTTCATCGCTCAGCTTCCAGCCCTGTGCATTTGCCCATGTCTTGATATCGGTATCCAGTGTCTGAGATTCTATGATTTCATCCACTGTTTTTGTAAAGTTAAATGCCATGATCGCTTCATTTGCTTTTTCATTTTTAACGAATGGCTGATTGACTACGAAAATCGTACGTTCAATACGTGTTCCGTTGGAAGTTTCAAACACTACCGGATACTGTCCCAGTTCCTCTTTCAGATCGTATTCAATCTTGGCAATGGAAATGTATTCATCTGTTTCTACATTCCATGCCATCGCATTGGAACGGGCAATAATTTCTTTATCATCGATATCTTTTACATCTTCCAAATCCACGTAGAAGTTCGCGGCACTGATCTGTTCTTTTCCGTCCGCACTGGTCACATCCTGATTACGGACAACGCTCATATTAACCGTTACACTTGTACCAGGCACCGTTTCCACAATAATTTCATAGTGTACACCTTTGAACAGGACACTCAATACTTCACCTGTCATTTTACCGTTTCTGATTGGAACGATATCGATATCTTCCGGACGAATGACTACGTCAACTTTTTCGTTTTCTTTGAATCCAAAGTCCACACAATCAAAAGTAATATCATCAAAACGTACTTTATAGTCAGCCACCATGGTTCCCTGCAAAATATTGCTTTCACCAATGAAGTTTGCTACATAACGGTTGGCAGGTTCGTTGTAAATTTCTTCCGGTGTTCCAACCTGCTGAATCTCTCCATTTTTCATAACGACAATCTTATCTGACATAGTCAACGCGTCTTCCTGATCGTGTGTTACGAAGATAAAGGTAATTCCTACTTCCTGCTGAATCTTTTTCAGTTCGTACTGCATTTCTTTACGAAGTTTTAAGTCAAGAGCAGCCAAAGGTTCATCGAGCAGAAGCACTTTTGGTTCATTTACCAGCGCTCTGGCGATAGCAACTCGCTGCTGCTGTCCACCGGAAAGCAGGGTAGTATTTTTATTTTCATACCCTTCCAGACCAATCAGTTTGAGCATTTTCATAACTTTCTGATCGATAATGTCTTTGCTCATTTTCTTGATTTTCAATCCGAATGCAATATTTTCATATACGCTCAGATGTGGAAATAACGCGTATTTCTGGAATACGGTATTCAATTCTCTTTCGTATGGAGGCTTGTTGCTGATTTCTTCCCCATCAAAAATTACTTTTCCTTCATCGGCATCCAAAAAGCCGCCGAGGATTCTTAACAGTGTGGTTTTTCCACATCCACTTGGTCCAAGCAGAGTCACAAATTCGTTTTCATAAATATCCAGATTGACACCTTTTAAAACAATCTGGCCGTCAAAGTTTTTCACTATATTACGAAATTCAATTAATTTCTTTTGTTCCATCTCTCACCTTCTCCATTCTTCCTAAAACATCGGTGGGGTTGTAATCCACAACACCTTCGCATCACTGTTGCTGTGATTATATAAATAATGGCCTTTTGAGCCGTCCAAATAGAATGTTTCCTGTGCTTTCAATTTGTATTTTTTATTGCCGCGAACCAAGGTCACACTGCCTTTGAGCACGTATCCGAATTCCTCTCCGTGATGTGCTGACAATTCATGGCTTTTCTTATGAGGGTATAGGGTCAACAAAATGGGTTCCATCTCATTTCTCTGTGCATTCGGAATGACCCACTCAATCTTATAATCTTCCTGTTCATCCACGAAAAAATCCTGTGTCGAAAATACGATCTGTTTTTCCTCTTCTTCGTGGAAAAATTCTGATAAATTTGTTCCCAACGCCTCTAATATATCTTCTAACGTGGCGATACTCGGGGTTGTCAGATTGTGTTCCACCTGAGACAAAAAACCTTTTGTCAATTCACAGCGGGACGCCAAATCTTTCAAGGTCAAATCATTTTGCAAACGAAGCTCTTTCAGCTTTTTGCCGATATCCACAATCACACCTCCTCGTAATCTAATACTAAACTTTTTTTTCAAAATTAGCGAACATCTTCATTATACATATATATGGGGACAATGCAAGGGATTTGTCGCATTATATCAAATTTTTTATACGATAACCAACAAACATTTTCTAATTGGCTTTATTTTATGTGTTAATATCAGGGGATTTCTTAATTTGAAAAGATATCTGGATATGTCTTCATTAGTGTATCATATATGATTTTTATATGTCTACAAAATTCGTTCGACATTATATTTACATATGTTAATATACTTGCGAAATTTGTCTATTAATGGTACACTATTTGGACTAAAATATTTCTAGCGGAGGATACCACGATGAAAAAATTAGCAGTAAAAAAAGGTTCCACATGTATGGCATGTCTGGAATGCGTAAGAGCATGTTCTGAAAGTTTCTACAAAGTATTTGACCCAGATAAATCCTGTATTCAAATTGTTGACAAAAAAGGTGAAGCAAAACCTGCAGTTTGTGTTCAGTGCGGCAAATGTGCAAAAGTTTGTGAAGCTGGTGCAATCACACAGAACGCAAAAGGTGTTTACATGATCAACAAAAAACTCTGTACAGGCTGTGGCAAATGTGTTGAAGTCTGTCCATTCGGTGTTATGGTAAAAGCTGAAGAATCTGCAGTTACTACAAAATGTATCGCTTGCGGAATCTGTGCAAAAGCATGTCCAATGGATGTACTGGAAATCGTTGAAAAATAATAACGAATATGCATTTTTATGTACATAAAACGGGAGTCGTATTGATACGCTCCCGTTCTTTTTATTTTTCATTTCTTAATATATGAATCGTCCCATTGTCATTCAGATGTTTCAGTAGAGATAATGTAATCGGCATTCCAAACAATCCCAATCCGCCAAATACCTGCAATCCTACAAACATACTCGCTAACGTCACCACCGGATGCAGTCCTAACTGGCTTCCCACAATCTTTGGTTCCACAATATTTCTGATAATGGTGATGGCAATATACAGAATCAACAAACCGCAGCCCAGGAAAATATTCCCCTGTATCAGGCTGATGACTGCCCATGGAATAATGATACCACCAGTCCCAAGCACCGGTAATATATCAAAAATTGCGATAATGGCTGCGATAACCATGGCATTATCCACTTTCAAAATTGATAAACCAATAGACAATTCCACAAACGTAAGCATCATAATAATAATATAAGAACGAATACAGACAAACAGTGTTCCCACAATATATTCTTCCACCTGTCGGCAAACATGTTCTGCTTTTTCTCCCATCTGGCGTACACAAAATCCAACGATTTTCTCAAAATCTGCTGCGATAAAGAAAGAAGAAATAATCATCAACAGCATTTTCACAAACAACCCCGGTAAGGAAGATGCAATATCGGAAATCTGGCTAACCACACCCACAGAAAGACTGGAAACCATATTGCCAAGAGACTGTACAAATTGTCGCTCCAATTCTTCTAAAGCAAACATTAATGTCTGGTCCATTTGAATCACTGTGTTCTCTGCATTATCAAATAATTGATTTAAAAATGGCTCTACCTTGCTTGTATATAACCATGGCAAATCCAGCATCAAATCTTTCACTGTAGATACAATTTTGACACCTAACAAGGAAATCAGTAGTCCGATGGTACAATAAAACAGCAAGACCATCAACATTCCACTGATTTTTCTGTTAATCTTAAATCTTCTTGCAAGCCACCTGGCCGGTTTTTTTACAATATAAGCGATCACAAAACCAATCACGAACGGAGCCAGAAGCGGCATGCCAAATTTCAAAAATAGCACAACTATGCCGCATAGAATTCCATAATAAGCAAAATTAATAATAAATTCCCGTTTCTTTTCTGTATCCATAGTTCCTCCTCTATACGTCTGAATTACACATAACCGAACCCTTTTCTTTCATATGTTCAGACAGCTTTTTATATGCAGCGAGCAATGCATGAACAATCAAACTGATGCACAAAAAAGAAAAAGACTTTTATCATGACCGCAGTCACAATAAAAGTCTTGCCATCTCATTTGATACGGATGTCTCTCGACATCGGGTGACGATTTCAAACCCATCCGTTGCCGGACGTTCAGCTACTCCCTTTTATATGTTATTAAAATAGTAACACTCACCTTGCTTTTTGTCAATAAATCCCAAATTTCTTTAATTTTTCTTTCATAATTTGTCACTTTATTGTATAATAGTTTTCGACTATTTTTAAGGGAGAAAATTTTATGTTAGAACTGATTACAAAAATCAATGACGCAGTCAACAACTTCGTCTGGGGTGTTCCTGCTATGATTTGTATCATGGGTGTCGGTATTCTTTTGAGTTTCCGTACACGATTTTTACAGATCCGCAAATTTCCTTATGCAATGCGTGCTACTCTTCTGAAAGTTTTTCAGAAAACTGACGCGAAGGAAGGTGCTGTTACCCCATTTCAGGCTGTATGTACTGCACTCGCTGCAACCGTAGGTACAGGAAATATCGCGGGTGTTGCCGGTGCGATTGCCATCGGTGGTCCAGGAGCTGTTTTCTGGATGTGGGTTTCCGCACTGCTTGGTATGTGTACCAAATTTGCCGAAGTTACTTTGGCTGTACATTTCCGTGAAAAAAATGCACATGGCGACTATGTCGGCGGACCAATGTATTACATCAAAAATGGTCTTGGCAAAAAATGGAGATGGCTTGCAACTGCATATGCTGTCTTTTGTGTACTGACTGTATTTGGTACAGGTAATGCAACTCAGGTAAATACGATTACGACTTCCATCAATACAGCACTGATTAATTTCAATGTTATTGATGAAAGCCACACCAAAATCATAAGCCTGATCATCGGTATCCTGATCACACTGGTTGTTGCAATGGTACTGCTCGGCGGTATCAAACGTATCGCAAAAGTTACCGAAAAACTGGTTCCATTTATGGCAATCCTGTATATTATTCTGGGAGTTGGTGTTATCATTCATAACATCAAAAATGTTCCTGGCGTTTTCTCTATGATTTTCCAGGGCGCATTTAATCCTTCCGCATTTACAGGCGGTGTTGTTGGAAGCATGTTCACCAGTATGAAACGTGGTGTTTCCCGTGGTATCTTCTCTAATGAAGCTGGTCTTGGTACTGGTTCCATTGCACATGCTACTTCCGATACAAACAAAGCAGTAGAACAGGGTGTTTTCGGTATTTTTGAAGTATTTGTTGATACCATTGTTATCTGTACATTGACAGCACTTACGATTCTTTGCTCCGGTATAACTGTTAATTACGGTGTTGCTGCCGGTGCAGAACTTACCATCAGCGGATTTACGGCTACATATGGAAACTGGGTTTCTATCTTTACTGCTGTGGCTATGTGCTGTTTCGCATTTTCTACCATTCTTGGCTGGGGATTATATGGTGCGCGAGCTATCGAATATCTGGGAAGTGTTCAGTATATCAAGCCATTTATGATTATTTACTCCTTGATGGCGATTGTCGGCGCAACGATGGATCTCGGACTTTTGTGGGGAATCGCAGATACCTTTAATGGTCTGATGGCGATTCCGAACTTGATTGCATTGTTCCTGTTATCCGGAACAGTTGTGAAACTTGTAAAAGAACATTGGAATGAATAAATAAACAAATAAAAATGAGTCCTGCACTTTCGTACAGGACTCATTTTATTTATATGGTATTAGTATGTTAAACCAAAGTTCATTTCGTAGTAGTTGCCTGCTGCATCACGGTAAGCATATGCTTTTCCGTTTTCATCTTTCAGTTCTTCAGGCATGTACTGGTCTTTGTCATATCCAGGTACATCGTTAGGGCTGATGCAGATACCGTCTGCGTTTACAGCCAGAACTTCGTCACCGCGTGGCATTGTGATTGGCAGTTTACCTACTGGAGAGAATCTTCCGAAGTATACATCCAATACTGCTGATGGATATGTATCATATCCCAGTGTCAGAGCATCTACGTATGGTTCTACGTTTCCAAGTAACCAAGCCAGAACTACGTTTACGTTAGCAACTACTTTACCGCCGTTTGCATGAACTGCTGCAGCGATTTCTTTGATGCGGTTTGCACCTGCCAGTGTTGTTTCTTCGTGTGTAGTTTCCATTGGACGACAGAATTCGTCAACGTTTGGTACAACTTTTCCTTCGCAGATATCCAGTTCCAGATAACCTTCTGTTGCACTGAAGTATGCACCAGATTTCGGATTCAGCATCAGGATTGCATAATCAGCTTCTGCTGGATCGTCAACCAGAGTCAGATCAGCCAGCATTTCTTTCAGACCTTTTGTCAGTTCTACTGCTTTTTCTGGCAACTGATGGAATGCTTCTGCATATACCTTTTTGCCTTCCAGTTTGTCTGCTGTCATTGGCAATGTACCGTCATTTTTCAGCAGAGTTACACTCTTACGATGTGCATCCATAGCTTTGTCCCAGTCATCCTGGTTAGCTGCTACTTCAACTGCTTTCTTAGGATCACGATAAGTATCATCAAACAGACCCAGTTCGAACATTCCCTGCATTGTACGAGCAACTGCACGGTTCAGAGCTTCATCTGTCAGAACTAATTCTTCTTTTGTAAATCCTTCTGGAACAGCGTGTGTTTCATAGTAATCGTTTGTGTTACGAGCGTATGCTTCTTTACCTAATTCGAAGTCGAACATACCACTGATTACGTCTACACCAGAGTGATTTACTGCGAAACCGATACGTTCTGGTTTGTCAAGCATTTCAACACCCCAGCACATGTTATGAACGATACCTGTATCGGAGTTGATATATCCTTTGAATCCCATTTCTTTACGAAGAAGTCCGTCGATCAATGGTTTGTTGTATGCAAATCCAAATGGCTGCATTTCAATTTCATGTCCGTTTACTACCTGAGCTGCACTCTTTTCTTTTGCAGGTTTTGCGTAGTATGGCATGATGGATGCTGCATTTTTATCTACAGATACCTGGAATCCTGGAAGGTGATATTTTTCCAGAGAACCTGGTGTTACGTATACGTTCCACTGTCCTGCTGCGTAATGTGGGTCATATCCGTTTTCACGAGCACCGCCGCCTGGGAAGTGTTTCATAGTTAAAGCTACACCATCGTGTGTAACGCCTTCTTCACTACCCTGAACTGTAGGAATCATACGTTCAGCGATTTTGCAGATCAGATCTGTATCTTCACCAAATGTACCGTAAGAACGCTGCCATCTTGGGTCTGTCATAACGTCTACCATGTACATATAACCTTTACGCAGGTTGGATGCATTCCAGGAACGACGAATACAATCAGAGAACTGATCAACGATACTTAAATCATCTGTTCCTTTCACTGCTGCTGCGATACCCATTGTTCCTGGCCATGTAGCAAATACACCAGAAGCGTCATTCATACCAAATACTGGTTCTGCATATTCGTTACGGGAGTTGGATGCTGCCATAACTGGTACGAAATGTTCACATTCTTCTGCAACTGCCTGTAACTGGTTCAAACAATCAGCCAGGTCATCTGGTGTTGCGTTTGCACGCAGGATAATGTGACGAGCCCACTGTTCTTTGAGCAGTGTAGATGTTCCAGGAATAACCTGTTTACCGAAAATATTTGTCATTTCATGAGATGCTTCATCCAGTGTTCCGGATTCATCCAGTTTGTATTCTGGAATTTCTTTGCTTCCCATCATCAGAGGTCCTGGGTATTTACCCATTCTCCAGTCAGAGATGAACAACTGTCCGATTTTTTCTTCTGGTGTCAGCATTTCTGCGTATGCTTTTGCACGTTCTTCTGCTGGAAGTCTCCAGTCGTTTACTTTTGATACTTCACCTGTACCGTCGATATCTTTGAAATACAAACCATCTTTTTCAATGATCTTACGGGATACAGTACTAACTACAGGACCATTAGGATTCACGTAGCTTTTGTAGTTATCACTTGCTTTTACTGCCATAATCTTGTTTCCTCTCTCTCAAAATAGATCTAAGAATGCAGTCTGCATTCTTATTGCGATATTATACTTATAACATAAATTTGTCTATTTTTCAATTGCATACGGAGGAAAACTAGCATTTTTTTGTGATTTCTATATAATATTTGAATTTTTTTACCTTTTTTATATTTGATTTTCTTTGAGCTAGGGTGATTGGGCGTATTTGCAAAATTCTTCGGTCTCCACCCATAATTATCTCTAAAATGATAATATATGGACGCATAGAAAATTATCTTCTGATTTTGCCCGCACATTTTCTTTTTTCTGGCAAAATTGGACTTATTTGAATTTCTATTATTATCCTGCCCACAAAAAGATGCATTCTTGGACAAAATATCTTGAAAAATTTGTATAAATCCAAAATTTTAATTCTTAACACAATAGTTCGGGCAAGATATTAAAGTAAATTTAAATACATCCAAAATATTCATTTTAGTGTGAAACTTGTGGGCAACATTGACAAATATTATTGTATAAGTCCAAGCCAGTAGAATTAAGATAAAATCACTCATCACATCAGCCCCACAAACATAAATTATACTTTCCTATCTACGCCATCTGTTCCAGTGCATCCATGATGCGTTCCTGGTAGCTGTCATATTCTGCAAAGATTTGTTTCATCTGCTCATACTCGCCAAACAATTTTGTCAGCAGATCCCATTTGCCATTGATATTTAACTGGCAGTCTCTTGCCGCCTGTTCTCTCTGTTTCTTATTGGAAATCAGTTTGAATACACCAAATCCAACACCAATAGCAGTTCCAAATAAAAGTGCAAAACTCACAAAAAAGGATGCCACAGCCGCTGCTGCTCCCAGACCGAATCCTACAAATGCAGGCCAGTCTTTGATTGCACTCAGTTTCTGTTCTTTTTCTGCCTCGTAATGTGCCTGTACTTTCTGTTTTTCGCCTTCCAGATTGTTAAAGTTGGCCGTTGTCTGATATTCACCCAAAGTAATTGGATGCTGTGACTGTTCCATGCTGCGGTAATCCTCCGCATACTTGCGAATGGATTTTTTCTGAATCGCACCAGTCAAAAGGAACATATTTTTTCTGCTCTGCGGGTCTACCTCGTCGGAAACAGGGCCGTATACCCACTGAATCATTTCTTTGATCAGATTCAGTTCTTTTGCACGCCGTTCCTGTTCTTCCTGATACAGGCGTTTTGCCATTTCCACTTCTCCATTGCAGCGAATGACCAGTTCGTTGTACTCGATTTCGTTGTATACCGCCAATTCTTCACTGTTTGGTTTGCTGATTTCACTTTCGATGAATTTTGTCACATATGCGTTGCGTTCCATTTCCGAAACATTTCCCACATCCAGAATAAACTGCAAAATCTGCTTGTTATTTTCAGCCAGACATACCATATCTGCAATTTTCAGATAATCGTTACAGCAGCGTTTCAAAAGATTTAATTCCAGCGTATCATCTTTTCGCATACTTGTCAGATAGCCTTTGATCAAATTGATGATTTCTTCTTCACTAAATCCTTTGGCACGGGCATTCAACGCCATGACTTTATTGATAAAGCTGTAAATCTCATACTTGGTATGGTCCTCTACCTGTTCGTCAATGGTTTTATTCAGAAGGGAAAAGAGCAGTAAAAATGTTTTTTCATCGCTTCCTTTTAATTCACATTCCTGATATACGTCGAACCATTTGAGCGCCGCTTCCTCTCTGCCAATACGAATATTAAAAAGCATATAGAAAATAGCCGCATCCTTCTTTTCCAGCTCCAACGCTCTTGCCATCGCATGATCTGCCAGTTCTCTGTCATCATTTTTCCATGCCATGACACTGATCAACACACAGGTCAGCCAGTAATCCGGTGTCTGCAAATGCTGTTTTTCGATGGATTTGTAAATAATATCATCCGATACCATCTGCAGATCCATATTGTCCATC
The DNA here is from genome assembly GCA_036308845.1 of Ruminococcus sp. Taxonomy (GTDB): domain Bacteria; phylum Bacillota; class Clostridia; order Lachnospirales; family Lachnospiraceae; genus Oliverpabstia. Next base: position 3,532 of record JAXJUX010000165.1, on the reverse strand, counting down.
ATGCCCTGCACCAGTTTACGAACCGTACGATAGTTGCCAAATTCATAATATTTTTTGTTATTGCATTCTCTGATTTTTTTATTCGCAAGCTCCATTTGTTTGAAGCATACATACATTTTATCGATTTCTCCCTGCACCTCATATGCCTGAAGAATTCGATTGTGTGAATCATTGATTTTTTGCGCGCTGTTGTTTAATGACCCCATAACATTGTCACGGAAATTGGACATTTCCCGTTCCGCTGAGTAAACGCCGCGCTCCAATTCATACAATTCACTTCGCAGCTCACTGTTGATGCGCTGCTGTCTGCTTAACTCGGCTCGCAAAGATGCTACATCACTCATACCATCTCGCCTCCCTCATTGATAATTTCTTTTGAAGCTGCAATGGCTCGATTTCTTCCCCAGGCACGGATTCTTTCTACCGTTTCCGGGTTCGATTTTTCAAATGGAAGTACCTGCTGGAACATCGTCAATATGGTTTCCATATGAACCGGTCTGTTTCCATTTAACAATTCGATGTCTGCTGCTGCTTTGATCACATATTCAATATCTGCATAGGAAAATCCTTCTGATGCATCTACGTAAATTTTCATTTCGTCTTCTGGTATCATTCTTCCCAAACATCTGGAAATGTATTGACGAATGGCTTCTTTTCTTTCCTCACGGTTTGGCAGATCCACAAAAAAGATTTCGGAAAATCTTCCTTTTCGGAACAATTCCGGCGGCAACTTCTGCACATCGTTCGCCGTTGCCACCAAAAATACGCGGCTGGAAGATTCCTGCAGCCAGAACAAAAACTGTCCCAGTACACGTTTTCCGGTGTCATTGCCGGAATCCGAAACGGAAAGTGCCTTTTCGATTTCATCAATCCATACCACGCATGGCGCCACATTGTCGATAAAGGTCAAGGCTTCGCGCATTTTACGTTCGCTCTCGCCTACCCATTTATCATATACATCGCCAATATCAAACCGATACAGCGGAAGATTCCATTCGCTGGCAACCATTCTGGCAGAATAGGATTTTCCACAACCGGGAACTCCCGCCAGCAAAATACCTTTTGGTGTTGCCAGCTGTCTTTTTTCCAGTTCTTCTTCCGGAATATAGAAAATCGTTTTTTTCTTTTTGATCCACTGTTTCAGCTTGTCCAGACCGGACACATGAAGATTTTTCGGTACCTGTACCTCCTGTACACATGGAACCGCGGTGTACATACGGCTTTTTTGACTTGCCAAAGCGTATACATGATCTTTTCCCAGTTTTCCATTTTCCACCAGTACAGACGATAAAATATTTTCAATCTGTACTTCTGAAAATCCCCTGGTCAATGCTGATGCCTTTAAATAATCTTCTTCTTCCCAGTCGATTTGGTAACGGGAACCAAAACGTTCTGTAAATTTGTGAATCTGCTTATATCGCTCTTTCGCATCCGGATAATCCAGAACCGTCACCATTCCAAATCGGGAAAGACGCGACCAGACCGGGTCTGGCGTAACAAGCAACAGCGTACATGCCTGTTCCATCGCCAGATATAAAATATTTAAAATTTCTCTGCTGTAAAGATTTTCTTCGCTGATTCTTCTGACATCACCCAATACAAAGGTGACACCGCGGCGATTCCGAAACTGTTCCGCAATAAACGGCAACGGATCACCATCTACATCTTTCGTCACCGAGCCATACAAATGATACACCTGCCGGGAATCTGTATAACAGGCAATTTCTATATTCATTTCCTGTCCAATGCTGCGAAGCATACGTTCTACACGTTCTCGCTCCGAAGAATTGATGATGACCAGCGGTACTCTCGCGAAGATATAATTCTTTAGTTCTTTTCTGGTTGTATTAAAATTTCCCATGTCAGACTCCGTTATTTTTGCAAATTCTTTTCAATGCATAAATACAGTCCTCCAATCCGGTATGAAAGGATTCCTTATGAATCCGTTCCATTTCCTGGAGCACCTGTTTCCAGAACATAGCTGATTGGGTATCTACTTCTTCCTGCAGTTGTTTTACAAACACATCGTCTAAAAATAAGATATGCCGGAAAAAGTAACAATACTCCATTTCTTTTCGCAATCTCTGACACAAAAACGGAATACTTTCAAAGTCTCCCATTTCCATGGATTCTTTCAGCGTCTGGTTAAATCGTTTCACATACCGTTTCAACATCACATCCACCGTCTGTACTACTCGATGCTGAAATTGATTTGCTATATAACCGCCGGCTGGAAGTTCTCCCTGTTCCAGTAACAGTAAATCTTCTTTTCTCACCGGCTGTATTTCCATTTGATGAAAGCAATCCATCCAGTCCTGATAAGATGCAGGTATCGTAAACATTATTTCAGGAAACTATATGGTGGTTCCAGACTCCAGGATGGGAGTCTTTTGTTCATTTCGTTCAGTCTTTCATTAGAAACATTCAGACTGGATTCTGCTGTTGCAAAATTTGCCTGAATTCTCTGTTCCATCATTGTCTCAAAATCCATTGGTTCGTTGTTGTTATATTCGTTTGACATAATTTTCTCCTTTGCTGCTTGACTCGTTTCTATATCACGCGAAAACCGAATGCTCCGCTTCTTCGAAGCTCCCGCATTCGTGGCATTCGTAATTTTGAGCTTTCACTAGATAAATTCTGCTGCGGAAAGTACATCGTCTTTCTTCTTGCTGTTTTCTTCGAAATACTGACGGAAATCGCTGATCTCTGCCAGTGTTCTTCCCAATGCTTCCAATGCTGCATTGACACGTTTTGGATATTCTTTTGCGGCTTTGATACAACGGAAAGCAAGAATTCCTGCCGCTGCGACGGTAATCACCAGAGAATACAGTGTCACAAAGGCAAGACCCGCAGACACAATCAACGCAATCAGCAGTGCGATATTGAAGGTATTCACGTACATGTTATGGAATTTATTGGTTTCATAATAATTTCTCATATTCTCTGTAAGTTCTGCCTGGTCATTTCCATTGCTCACGCCTGTCCAGGTGTCAATCTGTAATGGATATTCAATTGGAAATTCCTGCTGCACCTTAATACCAAAACGGTTCAGCCCGTTGGCAAACCACTGTTTGGTATTCTGGAAACCGAATTTACGAACGTGCACATCTGTGGTATCGTCATCATCGTAAATCGCCCATTTGATCATCTGTTTTCCAATATTAAATCGTTCATTCTGCAATGCCATGGCAGCTTCATACTGCGCTTCGGCTTTTTCCACTTCCCCTTCGTTGCGAACAATCATGTTGAAATATTCCTGCTGATTTCTCAAATCCAGTTCCTCTGCATCATAATTGGAAATCAAATTCATCAATACTGCATCCACACGTTCCGAATAATTGGATTCGTTCTGGATTTTTTCCGGTACATTCAGTTCCTGCAGCACATCCAGCAGCATCTGATATTTGGATACATCCTTGAACGATTTTTCCAATGCTGCCGAATTCGAGCAGTAATCACGGATTGCTTCGTATCCGAATTTCACATTTGGATTGAGGTTATGTATGTATGTTTCGTATGCGGATACCAGTTC
>JAXJUX010000164.1:0-7369 GCA_036308845.1 Ruminococcus sp. | reverse complement strand
CCTCAAACTGGGTCTCAGCAACCTCTCATATTTCGCTGTACCCTTTTCTACCGCATACCATGTGCATTCGCAAAATACCAAAAAAGAGCCCCGCCCAGTTATCTCAACTGAAGCGAAGGCTCCTTCTCCTATTTTTCCTATTTTTTCAGAAAATTATCTCTGTACACGAGCACCTGCGCCGCCCATGATAGCTTCTACTTCTTTCTTGCTAGCCATAGTTGTGTCGCCCGGTGTTGTCATAGCCAGTGCACCGTGAGCTGCACCATAGTTAACAGCGATTTCTGCATCGCCGGTTGTCATCAGACCATAAATCAGACCAGATGCAAAGGAATCTCCGCCACCTACACGGTCCATGATTTCCAGACCTTTGTAGTCTTTTGCTTTGTAGATTTCTCCGCCTGCCCAGCACAGAGCACTCCAGTCGTTGATTGTAGCAGTTTTAACTTCACGCAGTGTTGTAGCAACAGCTTTGAAGTTAGGATATGTTTCAACTGCTTTGTTGATCATTTTTTTGTATCCTTCAATGTTCAGCTCTTTCAGGTTTTCGTCGTTTCCTTCGATTTCGAAACCAAGGCAAGCTGTGAAGTCTTCTTCGTTACCGATCATAACGTCAACGTATTTAGCGATTTCTTTGTTAACTTCCTGAGCTTTTGCATGTCCACCGATTGCGCTCCACATAGATGGTCTGTAGTTCAGGTCGTAAGATACGATTGTTCCGTATTTTTTAGCTGTTTTGATAGCAGCCAGAACTGTTTCGCAAGCCTGTTCAGACAGAGCAGCATAGATACCGCCTGTATGCAGCCAACGAACACCCAGTGTACCGAAGATATATTCGAAGTCGAAATCTTCTGGTGTAGCTTTAGAAATAGCTGTATTTGCACGGTCAGAACATCCTACAGCACCACGGATACCATATCCTCTTTCTGTAAAGTTGATACCGTTTCTGCAAACACGTCCGATACCATCTGTTTTCATCCATTTGATCAGGGATGTATCAACACCACCCTGCAGAATGAAGTCTTCCATCAGCATACCAACTTCGTTATCAGCGAAAGCTGTGATAACAGCAGTTTTCAGTCCGAAGCATCTGCGCAGACCACGAACTACGTTGTATTCTCCGCCACCTTCCCATGCTGTAAACTGTCTAGCTGTACGGATTCTTCCTTCACCTGGATCCAGACGAAGCATAACTTCACCTAAAGATACCGCATCAAACATACATTCATTTGCTGGTCTTAAATTCAAATTCATTTCAATAATCCTCCCACATGAATCTTAAGAAAATTAGCATTTTCCTGTGTTTTTTTCTATTTTAACATAAAATTTTTCCTTATTCAATCTTCAACTGAACAATTTTATAGAAAGATTAGTTTTTTCATACATATAGTAATGTCCATTTTTGCATATTATATTCGTGCTGTTTTACAAATCTGGCAGGCTATCTCGTAGACACAAAACTCCCCATCCCAACTTTGGATTGGGCCATTCCCGTTCCCCAGGCAGCTGTCTGGCCCCGTTAATCAGATAACTTTTTACCTTCTCTCCGTATAAATAAAGATCATTTCCCCGCACGATTCCCCATTCCATCAAAAGCGCCGCCGAACCGCTGACAAACGGTGTTGCAAAGGAGGTTCCTGTCACTGGTGCATAACCGCCTCCCGTTTTTGCAGTCAGAATATTGACTCCCGGTGCCGCCAGATCCGGCTTTACCTGCAATATCGTTCTTGTATATCCCCTGCCGGAAAAATCTGCGTAGGACTGCAATTGTGAATCGTACGCTCCAACCGAAATTGCCTGCAATGCTGTTGATGGAATGGTTAATGTCCGATCGGGAGTAGGCTCGTAAAATCTGGTCGCACTCCCAAGAACGCCTCCTCCCGGCAGCCACAAGTCATAATTTCCATCTAAAATTCTTGTTCCCTGTAATATAATTTTCCAAATTCCACTATTGATATAATTATTAATAGGAAGAAAATCGATATACATTTCCTGTTCCATACTGTATGGACTGGGATCTCCGTAATACAACAAAATATCAGTTTCACCCATTCGATACCGCTGCGCTCCCGGAATCTGCTGTATCGGACCGATACGTCTGCCGGAAGGATCTTCCAGAAAGATCTTCATTCGATCCTGATAATTTTTCCAAAACTGTACGTTCATGGATCGCTCATATGTACCGATTCCGATTTCAATTTCTTTTGTTTCTCCCGTAGCAATCTGCCCGGATGTATGACCCGCTTTTGCACCTTCATTTCCGCTGCCTATACAGATGGTAGTTCTGCCAAGGTTAGCTACATTGTTAATATAAGTTTCTACAAGGGAAGTTCCACTATGTGACCCATAACTATTCCCAAAACTCAGATTAAGTACAACTGGCATCCCCAATCGAATTCCTTCCCTAACAGCATAATCAATCCCTTGCATCAATTCTGTTGTTCTGGGAAATCCTCCTTCTACCGGGTTTCCCAGTTTCACCACCAAAAGTGGACTTTCCGGTGCTACTCCATGATACACACCCTGACTTTCCCTGCCATTGCCAGCGGCAATTCCCGCAACCGCAGTTCCATGCCCACTCAAATCTCTGCTTGGCACGATACTGTACCGTTCCTGCGGTGTGGATGCCTGTATTGCCTGATTAATTTCCTCTTCTGTGTATTCTGTGCCGATTCTGTATCCTTCCGGTGGATTGCCTTCGATTGTCTGATCCCACAGCCGCAAAATCCTTGTGGTTCCATCTTCCTTTCTGAAATCTTCGTGCATATAGTCAATCCCAGAATCAATACAAGCCATCAAAATTCCTTTTCCCGTCAAACTCCAGGGCGGATTTTCCAAAGGGCGAATACAGGAAACAGAACGACCCGATAATACAGAGAAAAATAGTCGAATGGGTTTTTCTACATATTCAATTTGCGGCAATTGAGCGAAGGCTTGTAAATCTTCTTCCGGCAGATTTACGATTGCATAATTCCCCAGTAGTGGGGTGATGATGATTCGCTCATTTTCCAATGTACTCCAATCGGCGGAACCTCGTACAATGACATTCCAACGCTTTCCTTCTGGTTCATAGCCAACGTTTAGTTCCAGCGATTCCTCTCGTTCCTGCGGCGTGGCTTCCATGGTGAGATTTAATAATTGACTGATTTTTTGATTGTCCATATTGCTCCATTCTGGTTTAAGCTCCTTTATTATATGCCCCTTCTTCTAATACGTGAAAAACGCAGAACTCCAAAAGGAATCCTGCGTTTTTATCACTTTTATTCTTCTGTTTCTTCAGCTTCTTTCGCTGCTTTTTCCAGTTTTTCTTTTTCTTCTGCTTCTTTTTTCAAAAGTGCTTCTTTGATCTTCCACTCTTTTTCTTTCATGATATCAGAAAGTCTTGCGCTGAGTTTTGTCAGAGCGTAGATTTTTTTGTTTAACTCATCGGAAATCATTTCCGGTTTCATACGCCATTTCCAGTTATTTCCCAGTGTGGATGGGAAGTTGATTCTGGCTTCTTTGTCCAGTCCCATGTAGTCCTGTACAGGAATGATACATGTATTTGCGGTACTCAGCATTGCCATACGAACAAAATCCCAGTATTTTTTATCTTCTGGAGTGTGTTCATTGTTCATATATTCCAGTGTGAAGGCACGGCTTTCGTCATCCAAACCTTTGTACCACTGTACTAAAGTTTCATTGTCATGTGTTCCTGTGTATACAACACAGTTTTTGTCATAACCGTGTGGCAGATAATCAGTCTCTTCTCTTGGGTCGAAAGCAAATTCCAGAACTTTCATTCCTGGATATCCGCTGTCTTTCAACAGTTTTTTAACAGTTTCTGTTACATATCCCAAATCTTCTGCGATGATCTGTTTTTCACCCAGTCTTGCATTGATGGTTTCAAACAATTCAATACCAGGTCCTTTTTCCCAATGACCGCCTGCTGCTGTTTTTGCATCTGCAGGAATACTGAAATATTCATCAAATCCTCTGAAGTGGTCGATACGAACTACATCATACAACTGGAAACAGTAATCGATACGTTTACACCACCAGTCATAACCAGTCTGTCTGTGATATTCCCAACTGTACAGCGGATTTCCCCACAACTGTCCGTCTGCGGAGAATGCATCTGGTGGGCAGCCTGCTACTGCTACCGGACGAGATTCTTCATCAAACTGGAACATCTGTGGATTTGCCCATGTATCTGCGGAGTCAAATGCCACATAAATTGGAATATCTCCAATGATTTCGATGCCATTTTCATTTGCATATGCTTTCAGTTCCATCCACTGTTTTCTGAATACGAACTGCAGATATTTGTAGAATTCAATGTCAAAATAACATTCTTTTCTATAGTAATCCAATGCGAATCCCCATCTTTTACGAATATCTTCTGCCCATTCGCTCCATGAAGAACCATTGAATTTTGCTTTTACAGCCATGAACAACGCATAATCGTCCAGCCAGTATGCATTTTCTACAACAAATTTATGAAATTCCGGGTTGTCATAAATGTTGCTTCTTTCATATGCCAGTCTCAGTAATGGAAAACGATTTTCATAAATTTTTCCGTAATCCACATATTCTGGATTGTCTCCAAAATTTGCTGCATCACATTCTTCTTTTGTCAAAACGCCTTCTTCAATCAGTTTTTCCAAATCAATGAAATAAGGATTTCCTGCGTAAGAAGAAAATGACTGGTATGGAGAATCCCCATAACTGGTCGGTGCCAAAGGCAAAATCTGCCAATAGCTCTGTCCCGCTTCTTTTAACTGATCAATCCACTGATACGCTTCCTTTGAAAAGCATCCAATTCCATACTTGGATGGAAGACTGGATACAGGAAGCAAAATTCCACTTGCTCTTTTCATAGTAGCCTCCATTTCTTTGGTTTTTTATTTTATGTGCAAACCCTTGCACGATTTAGCTAATATCATTCCGCTGCACCCTGGCACAACCAGCTTACCAAATTTTGACAATACCGGATTTTTTCTGCAATCCGTATCCTGTCCATCTGCCAGCACCGTCCACGTACCTTCCGGCAATGCAACATTTTTTTCTTCCTGATTTGCATTGTAAATAATGAAAAGTTCTTTCCATTCACATGCACTTTCAGCGCTTTCATTATCCACCACAAAAGACACCAGACCTTCTCCGTGCACTTTTTTTCTGGAAATACGCCCATATGCAGAAACTGACTTATCATATAAGCCAGGCAAATTCTTGCGCAGACGAATCAGACCCTGGTAATACGCCAACAAATCCGCATATTTTATCGTCTGCTGCCAGCGGAGCATATTTACCGTCGGATGGGAGCGATAACTGTTAGCATCCCCCAGTTTCGTTCTTCCAAATTCTTCGCCCGCCTGGAAGAAAATGTGTCCCTGGAATGTGAAATACATCAACGCCGCCAGTTTATTCATTGCCATAATATCTTCATATTTTGTTGTAAATACCGATGGGTCTGATACCTCACCAGAGTCTTCTTTATGTTCACTATTGATGGCATGACCGCCATGCACAGACATTACCAGTTTATCCCACAGAGTAAAATTATCATGGGCAGAAATATAGTTGATAATCTGGGAGGCACTCTTCGGATGCCCGGTGCTTCCACCGGTACGCCAGGCATCTACTGCCTGCAATATCGTTTCTTCCAAACCGACACCGCCATTGACAAATCCGCCTTTTTCTTCGTAAAAAACATCCCCTTTGATCGCATCTCTGGTATCGTCGCTGAACATGGCAACATGTTCATCCAGATGTTCCACATTTACTTTTAAGGCAGGCATCGTTCCTTCTTCCATCGGAGATTCTTTGGCTCTCCACGGTTCACCATACAGCAATTTCTCACCTGCACCGAATTCTTCATCCAACTCTTTGCGAATGCGGTTCATAAGCTCCACGGTCAAAAGTCCCATCAAATCAAAACGAAATCCATCAATATGATATTCTTTCGCCCAGTACATCACGGAATCCGCAATATAGTTATCCACCATCGCACGGCCAACAGCAATGTCATTTCCACAAGCAGATCCATTGGACAAACTTCCATCCGTATTTCTTCTGCAATAATAACCCGGCACCGTTCTTTCCAGCCAGGAATCCGGCTCATAGGTATGGTTGTACACCACATCCATGACCACACGAATGCCATTTTCATGCAAAGCTTGTATCATTTCCTTACATTCTTTGATTCTGACTGCTCCATCAAACGGATTCGTCGCAAAGGAACCTTCCGGAACATTGTAATTGACTGGGTCATATCCCCAGTTAAACTGCTCGTCAGAACCGGCTTCATCCGTAAATCCAAAATCATAAAATGGCAGCAAATGGACATGCGTCACACCCAACTGTTTCAAATATTCCACTCCTGTAGGATATTCTTTGTTTGGATGTTCTACAGTAAATGCCTTATATTTTCCCCGATATTCTTTTGAAATTCCACTGTCTGGATCATAAGAAAAATCTTTGATATGCAGCTCATATATAATCTGTTCTTTTTCACGTTCCGGTGCCTGATCCGTCTCAAATCCTTGCGGATTGGTACGTCCCAAATCTACCACCATGCTTCTGTAACCATTGCAGTTGCAGGCTTTCGCATATGGATCAGCCGTTCTCGTGACCAGATCACCCCTGCGAATCGTGTAATCATAATACATTCCATGCAAATCACCAGAAAGCGTGAATGACCATACGCCATATTCTTCGGGATTCATCGCATATGCAGCGGACTGTTTTGTTTCTCCATTTTCATATAAATATAAGATTACTTCATCAGAAAGAGGACTCCATATTTTAAATACAGACTCCTCTTTCGTATAGGTTACGCCCAAATCTTTCTTATTATATTGAAATTTGGAATCAAATTCTTTATTGTAACTGATCTGCTTTTCAGCCGCCATCGCATATCTCCCCCACATTATAAATTCACTGCTAAAATTTTCACACAATTCAAAAATTTCGTCAACGTAATTTCAATACTTGTTATATATGAAATTTCTGCACTTTTATGATGTAATATTTCTGATAAATGCAAAAAAGGTTCTTTCTTATAATTAAGAAAAAACCTTTTCAACTCGTATTTTATTTGATTCCTTTCATGGAAAGTCCAATTCTCTTTTTCGCAATATCCAGGCTGATAACACGTACTTCCACAACATCTCCCACGCTGACTGCCTCCAGCGGATGTTTGATATAACGGTCACAAATCTGCGAAATATGCACCAGCCCATCCTGATGTACACCAATATCTACAAATGCACCGAAGTCAATGACGTTTCTTACCGTTCCTTTCAGGATCATGCCTTCTTTCAAGTCTTTCATTTCCAATACGTCGGAACGCAGAATTGGTTTTGGCATGTCTTCACGAGGGTCACGCCCT
>JAXJUX010000163.1:0-11681 GCA_036308845.1 Ruminococcus sp. | reverse complement strand
GCGAGGTGCTCGATTGCGAAGCCGGAGATATTTTGGAGTTTCAAAAAGAAGAATAAATAACATACAAGCCCTCGTTCCCAAAACGGAGCGAGGGCAGAACTTTGTTTACGCACAATTGCAGCAGAGAATGTAAAAACAAGCGAAAAACCTTGATGTTTACAGCATTTCTTGAACGCTAATGAACAAAAAAGGAAAATGCATACGAGTTCTCCTAAGCTGTAGTTGCGGGTTCGATTCCCGCAGGGAACGTAGAAAGTGAGAAAAGGGAATGATGCGAAAATGTGGCGTATCATTTCTTTTTTGTATAATAGGGAAATTCTCCAAATTATTTTTGGGAAAATATCATAGAAAATAAATTTGTTAATTAATTATCTTATCTTTCCATTTTTTTGAGAATATGATATACTAAAATCAGATTAATCCTCTGCAGAGTATGATTGAATATTGATAGAAGTGTTAGTAATCTAGAGTTAATTGTTATATTTTTGTCAATGTTGTTTTGATTTACATTATTCTGAAGGAGGATATTTTTATGTCTGAAAACGTTGGAAACATTGCTTTAGAAACACCTAGTGCAGCTGACCTGTTATTGGCTAAAATCGAGTCAATGCGTGAAGCTCAGAAAAAATTTGCGTCCTATACACAGGAGCAAGTAGATAAGATTTTCTTCCAGGCTGCTATGGCAGCAAACAAAATGCGTATTCCACTGGCAAAGATGGCGTGTGAAGAAACCGGTATGGGAATCGTGGAAGATAAAGTTATTAAAAATCATTATGCTGCTGAATATACATATAATGCGTACAGAAATACAAAAACATGTGGCGTGATTGAACATGATACATCGTATGGAATTAAGAAAATTGTTGAACCTGTTGGCTTGGTTGGTGCAGTTATTCCTACAACGAATCCTACGTCTACAGCAATTTACAAAACGCTTCTTTGTTTAAAAACAAGAAATGCTATTATTATTAGTCCACATCCAAGAGCGAAAAAATGTACGATTGAGGCAGCAAAAGTAGTTTTGGAAGCAGCTGTAAAAGCAGGAGCTCCAGAAGGAATTATTGGATGGGTAGATGAACCGACAATTGAATTATCAGGACTTTTGATGAAATCTGTAGATGTGATTATGGCTACAGGTGGACCTGGTATGGTAAGTGCAGCATATTCATCTGGAAAGCCTGCAATTGGTGTAGGACCTGGTAATACACCAGTTATTATGGATGATTCTTGTGATATTATGACTGCTGTATATTCTGTAATCCATTCAAAAACATTTGATAATGGTATGATTTGTGCATCAGAACAGTCCGTAACTGCTCTGGCAAGTATTTATGATAAAGTAAAACAGGAATTTATTAACCGTGGATGTTATGTTCTGAATGATGAAGAAAAAGAAAAAATGCGTGCGATCATTCTGACACCAGCGGGAACAGTAAATCCTAAGATGGTAGGTCAGCCTGCGTACAAGATTGCTCAGCTTGCAGGTTTTGAAGTACCGGAAGCTACAAAGATTTTGATTGGTGAAGTAGATTCTGTTGATATTTCTGAACCATTTGCTCATGAAAAACTGTCACCTGTATTGGCTTTATATAAAGCTGAAACATTTGAACAGGCACTGGATATGGCAGAACAGTTGATTCAGGACGGTGGATATGGACATACATCTTCTTTATATATTCATCCATCACAGACAGAAAAGATGGCAGCTCATGCAGACCGCATGAAAACTTGTCGTATTCTGATCAATACTCCATCTTCTCATGGTGGTATTGGTGACCTTTATAACTTTAAACTGGCTCCATCTCTGACACTTGGCTGTGGTTCTTATGGCGGCAACTCCGTATCTGAAAACGTAGGAGTAAAACATTTGCTGAACATTAAAACAGTTGCAGAGAGGAGAGAAAATATGCTTTGGTTCCGTACACCACAGAAAGTATACTTTAAAAAAGGCTGTCTGCCAGTGGCTCTTGATGAGCTGAAAACTGTATATAATAAGAAACGAGCATTTATTGTAACAGATACGTTCCTGTATATGAATGGACATACAAGACCTATTACGGATAAACTGGATGAAATGGGAATTACACATACTTGTTTCTATGAAGTAGCGCCTGATCCAACATTGCAGATTGCAAGAAAAGGATTAGAACAGTTGAAATTGTTTAATCCAGATGTCATTATCTCTCTTGGTGGCGGTTCTGCAATGGATGCTGGTAAGATTATGTGGTTGATGTTCGAACATCCAGAATGCGAATTTGAAGATCTGGCAATGGATTTCATGGATATTCGTAAGAGAGTTTATACATTCCCTAAGATGGGTGAAAAAGCTATGTTTGTAGCTGTTCCGACATCTTCTGGTACGGGTTCTGAAGTTACACCATTTGCTATTATTACCGATGCTGAAACCGGAACAAAGTGGCCAATCGCTGATTATGAACTTCTTCCTAATATGGCGATCATTGATACGGATTTCATGATGACTCAGCCGAAAGGATTGACAAGTGCGTCTGGTATTGATGCTTTGACACATGCGTTGGAGGCATATGTTTCTATTATGGCAACTGACTTTACGGATGGTCTTGCATTGACGGCTGTGAAAAATATCTTTAATTATCTGCCACGAGCATATGAAAATGGTGCGAATGATCCAGTTGCAAGAGAAAAAATGGCAAATGCTTCTACAATCGCAGGTATGGCATTTGCGAATGCATTCCTTGGTATCTGTCATTCTATGGCACATAAGCTGGGTGCATATCACCATCTGCCACATGGTATTGCAAATGCATTATTGATTGAGCATATAATGCGTTACAATGCAGATCCAGCTCCGGTGAAAATGGGAACATTCTCCCAGTATCCATATCCACATGCGTTGGAAAGATATTGCGAAGTTGCACGATTTGTCAATATCACCGGAAAAGATGATCAGGAAGTATTTGAAAACTTCATCAAAGCAATTGCAGATTTGAAGGAAACCGTTGGCATCAAACGTACAATCAAAGAATACGGTGTAAAAGAAGAAGATTTCCTGGCTACACTTGATGAAATGGTTGAAAATGCATTTAATGACCAGTGTACAGGTGCAAACCCAAGATATCCATTGATGTCTGAAATGAAAGAAATGTATCTGAAAGCATATTATGGTGAATGATAAAATTGATAAAAAGGTGGGGTTTTATACCCCATCTTTTTGTATATGGGAGTTATTTTTTTGAGAGGCTATTTGGCTGAAAGTAATAAAATGGAAGAAATGCAATGAATTGTTTTCAGCGCCTCTGCCGTAATCACAGCAGTGATAACAATTTCCATCCGAAAATCATTATTTTTATTGAGCGACAGAGAGTGGTGCCCCCGGTCTGCCGCTTGGAAAATCTGATTATTTTCCAAACTGATGGAAATATGCAGCTACGTCATCGCATTGCATAAGTCCGCTCATGATACAGGCTCCTTTTGCGCCTGTTGATTTGATATCTGCAATATTAGCAGAGGTGATACCGCCGATTCCATAAACGGGAATGGATACATTTTTGCAGACGGATGTGAGAAAGTCGAGTCCCCGTCCGGGAAGTCCCTTTTTGCAGTCTGTTTCGAAAATGTGTCCAGCGGTAAGATACGTTGCGCCCAGTTGCTGGGCTTCCAAAGCGTCTTCGAGAGAATGACAGGAAACGCCGATTTCTTCAAAATACGCTTTTTCCTTTGACGTCATTTTTCTTAGTAAAGAAAGTGGCAAATGAATTCTTTCCATTTCACATGCAAATGCAGCAGATGGGAAGTTGTGTAGAATGCATGGTACTTGATGTTTGTTGCATATAAATAATACTTGCTGTGCCAGCTTTTCATATTCCTGCTCAGATAAATCTTTTTCTCTGAGAATGATGCCGGCAGGATGCTGCATGGCAATCTGCTCGATGCGTTCTAAAAAGTCTCCTTTACATAATTTCCGGTTGGTTACGCATAAAATATCATACATAAAGATAATCATTCAGAACAGGCTGAAGTCCTTCATCTGAGATGTCCTGATACATTTTGTCGAAGCTGCGGTTATCGTCGATTTCGAACTGCTCGTCACCTTGGGCGCTGTCTGATTCCTTTCCGGTGTATTTGCTTTCGTGGTCTCCGATTCCGGTGGAAACGCCTGCAGAAACTTTTGTTGCGGCAATTTTTACGATGCCGTTTCTGAATTGGGCGCTTTCGCGGGAAGATACGGTAATTCCTACAAATGGAAGGAAAATACGGTATGCGCAAAGAATCTGGCAAAGCTGTTTTTCCCCCACATCCAGCGGATTGATTTTGTCGTTGTTGATGATTGGGCGAAGTCTTGGACAGGACAGAGACATTTCAGCCTGCGGATATTTCCTCTGTAAATAGTATACGTGCAGAGCACTTGCAAGTGCATCTTTTCTGAAATCAGAAAGCCCCAGTAATGCGGAAAATGCTACGCCACGCATACCACCGCGCAAAGCACGTTCCTGGGTATCGAAACGGTAAGGCCATACACGTTTGTGTCCCATCAAGTGTAGCGTTTCGTATTTGTCGGCATCGTAGGTTTCCTGGAAAACGGTCACATAATCAGCACCACATTCATGTAAATAACGGTATTCGTCAGTATTAACCGGATAGATTTCAAGTCCGACCATACGGAAATATTTGCGTGCCAGTTTGCATGCTTCCCCGATATAAGTCACATCACTCTTTGCACGGCTTTCGCCGGTAAGAATCAGGATTTCTTCCATTCCGCTTTCGGCAATGACTTTCATTTCATGTTCAATCTGTTCCATATTTAATTTCATACGGTTGATGTGGTTGTAGCAATTAAATCCACAGTAGACGCAATAATTTTCACAGTAGTTTGCGATATAAAGCGGCGTAAACAGATATACGGTATTTCCAAAATGTTTGCTTGTTTCGATGCGGGCTTTTTGTGCCATTTCCTCTAAAAATGGTTCTGCAGCAGGAGATAACAATGCTTTAAAATCTTCGATAGAGCAAGTTTCATGTTCCAATGCTGCTTTGACATCTTTTGCTGTGTAGATGGAATAATCAAAAGCATTCATTTGGGAAATTACGGTTTCGCAGATATCGGACTGAATCTGTTCCATTCCCGGCATGTATTCCATGTGATTTTTTCTGGAAGATGGATCGGTTTCCAAACGGTGCTTTTTTTCCAGGGCAGCAGGAGATAGATATTCTGAATCAACGAAAAATTGATTTTCCATTGTGTAATCCTCCTTAATCGCGTAAAAATCCAGTCAATGGGTCGGATGCGGATGCACCGCGAACTAAAACTCTGCCGAGTCCGGAAAGGTATGCTTTACGTCCGGCTTCGATTGCCTGACGGAAGGCGGCTGCCATCATTGGAAGGTCTCCGGCAGTTGCGAGAGCAGTATTTGCCATGATTGCGGCTGCACCCATTTCCATCGCTTCACATGCCTGAGATGGTCGGCCGATTCCTGCGTCAACGATGATCGGAAGGTCGATTTCATCAATCAGAATCTGAATAAATTCTTTGGTTGCAAGACCTTTGTTGGAGCCAATCGGAGATGCGAGAGGCATGATCGTGGCTGCGCCTGCATTGACCAGATCACGGGCCACGTTTAAGTCCGGATACATGTATGGCATAACGACGAAGCCTTCGTTTGCAAGAATCTCGGTTGCTTTGATGGTTTCTGTGTTGTCAGGGAGTAAATATTTGGAGTCACGCATGATTTCGATTTTAACAAAATTTCCGCATCCCAGTTCTCTGGCAAGGCGGGCAATGCGAACCGCTTCTTCAGCATTTCTTGCGCCGGATGTATTTGGAAGGAGTGTGATGCCTTCCGGAATGTAATCCATGATATTTTCATGCCCCTTTGTGTTGGCACGGCGTACCGCAAGGGTAATGATTTCCGCTCCGGCGTCTTTAATGGCGGCGTCAATCAAGCTAAGTGAATATTTACCGGAACCAAGAATAAAACGAGAGTTAAATTCGTGTCCTCCGATGATTAATTTGTCGTCTGTTTTCATAAGTTACCTTCTTTCTGTGTGTGGTTTATAGTTACTTTTTACCTGTAAATACTGCATCGTAAATTGCTCATTTTTCATATGTAGTTCAGTATCCTTATGTTAAGGTTCATATTCTTGTGCCAAAATACGAAGTACCATATGCGCCTGATGAGCAGCGCAGAGCATGACTCGTGAAGATACCAGTCCTATGTTTTGTGGAAGAATGCAAGGCGGTTCTGATTCGTGAGTATTGGAATTTGTGCCTGACGTAGAATCAGAAGTGTTTGCGGATACCTCGCTGACCTCATCTCCACAAAGATAAAAATGTCTGGTAATTCTACGGGTTTTGATGCTGTTGGAGGAATACAGTCCAGCCATTCCGGATGCTGCAATCAGATATTTCTTGGGCATATGCTCCAAAATGCCATTTACCAGCATCGCCTTGGCTTCCGGGTTGTCGAACGCTTCACAGATGATGTCTGTATCGGAAAGTAGGTTTTGAAAATTGTTTTCTGTGATTTTCGTAGTATGACAGCGGATTTCCAAATAAGGTGCAATTTCCTTTAAATTGGACGCAAGAGCCTCTGTCTTGTAAAGTCCAATTTGAGTAGGTTTGTATTGCTGTCTGTGAAGATTGGAAATATCCACCCGGTCAAAATCAATCAAAATCAGTTTTCCGATGCCTGCCCGTGCAAGAGAAACGGCAATGTTAGAGCCGAGTCCTCCCAGCCCGCAGATGGCAACGGCAGCGTTGGAAAATGCTTGTTGGAGTTCCTTTCCGTGGCGTTCTTCCAAGGTATGCTGCATTTGTTCTTTTGTAGGAATGGTGGTTTTGTTAGCCATCTCAGCCACCTCCTACGAAACTGACGATTTCAATTACATCTTCATTTTCCAATATGGTGGTTGTGTATTGGGATTTGGGAACAATTTCACCATTTCTCTCAATGGCGATTCGTTTTGGGTTGTAATCTGTGTTTTCTAGATATGTTGCAAGTGTTTGACCTGCAAGTTCCATTGGGACTCCATTGATTTTTACCATTTTTGTACCTCCTTTTTGAATTTGACAACTAAAAAAGGGAAGCCACCTGATTGAAGGTAACTTCCCACTATAAGCGTATTCTCAGTCATCCCTACGTTGGCATTATCCAAATCAGGTTTATGGGTCGAAGGTATACCTTCCTCTCAGCCTGTCACACAAGCTCCCCGCTGTTTAATTGTCTTTTTTATTATATACGTATTTTTTTCAAAATACAAGAATATAATATAGTTGCTTATGTGACAAAGTCACGGATAAAAGAAAAATATTGTTATATAATTAACATATCAAAAAGAGAAAAGGAGAAACGCTATGAATATTACGAGAGATATTAAATATATAGGTGTAAATGATCATCAGGTTGATTTGTTTGAAGGGCAGTATGTGGTTCCAAATGGTATGGCATACAATTCTTATGCGATTATAGACGAAAAAATTGCGATTATGGATACGGTGGATGCGAATTTCAAGCATGAGTGGCTGGATAATATAGAAAATGTTCTGGAAGGTCGTAAACCAGACTATCTGGTGGTTCAGCATATGGAACCAGACCATTCTGCAAATATTGCAAATTTCCTTAGTATTTATCCGGATGCAGTAGTTGTTTCTTCTGCAAAAGCATTTGCTATGATGAAGAATTTCTTTGGAACGGATTATGAAGAAAGAAGAATTGTGGTTGGTGAAGGCGATACGTTAAATCTTGGAACTCACGTTTTGACATTTGTAGCTGCACCAATGGTTCACTGGCCAGAAGTTATTGTTACATATGATTCCACAGATAAAGTCCTGTTCTCTGCGGATGGATTTGGTAAGTTTGGTGCGTTGGATGTAGAGGAAGATTGGGCATGCGAAGCTCGTCGTTATTATATCGGAATCGTTGGAAAATATGGTGCACAGGTACAGGCTCTTTTGAAAAAAGCGGCTGGACTGGATATTCAGATTATTTGTCCGCTGCATGGTCCTGTATTGACAGAAAATCTCGGATATTATATCAATCTGTATGATATTTGGTCCTCTTATCAGGTAGAGAGTGAAGGAATTGTGATTGCTTATACTTCTGTTTATGGAAATACAAAAACAGCAGTGGATTTGTTGGCAGAAAAATTGAAAGCAAAGGGATGCCCGAAAGTAGTTGTACATGATCTGGCCCGTACTGATATGGCGGAAGCAGTAGAAGATGCATTCCGTTATGGAAAACTTGTTTTGGCAACAACAACATACAATGCAGACATTTTCCCATTTATGAAGGAATATATCCATCATTTGACAGAGCGTAATTTCCAGAATCGTAAGATTGCATTGATGGAAAATGGTTCCTGGGCTCCAATGGCAGCTAAGATCATGCGTAAGATGTTTGAAGGAAGCAAGAAAATTACATTCGCAGATACAACAGTAAAAATTCTTTCTGCATTGAACGATGACAGCAGAGCACAGGTGGAAGCATTGGCGGAAGAACTTTGCGAAGAATATCTGGCGCAGCAGGATGATACAGCAAATAAAAATGATATGAAAGCATTGTTCAATATAGGATATGGTCTGTATGTGGTAACTTCCAACGATGGAAATAAAGACAATGGTTTGATTGTAAATGCGGTGACACAGCTTACAGATACACCAAATCGAGTGGCAGTGACAATCAATAAACAGAATTATTCTCACCATGTGATCAAGCAGACAGGTGTGATGAATGTAAACTGCCTGGATACGACAGCTCCATTCTCCGTATTCCAGAATTTTGGTTTCCAGAGCGGAAGAAATGTAGATAAATTTGCAGGAAGTGAAAAACTCCGTTCTGATAATGGACTGGTATTTTTACCAAGATACATTAATTCCTTTATGTCACTGAAAGTAGAAAATTATCTGGATTTGGGAACTCATGGAATGTTCATTTGCTCCGTGACAGAAGCGAGAGTCATTTCTAAAAATGAAACAATGACATATAATTATTATCAGAAAAATGTAAAACCAAAACCACAGACAGAAGGAAAGAAAGGTTATGTGTGCAAAGTTTGTGGATGGGTTTATGAAGGCGAACCATTACCAGATGATATTGTTTGCCCACTCTGCAAACATGGAGCAGCAGATTTTGAGCCAATTGCATAAATGGTGATTTTCAGGCAGATGATAAATAAGTAGAAAAAGATAGACCGACAGTCACTGTTGGTCTATCTTTGTTTAAGAGAAACTTTCATGTTGTTGCCGAATGTGGTATATTATACTTATTTGTAATTCGTTGGGGTACGGACGCAGCTAATTTCTACTCCCCTGCAAAAACAGGTCGCTCCTTCTCAACTCTTTTCTAAGATTGACTAAATTGACGCTCAGAAAAGTCTTCGCGCCAAAGTCAATCTAAGAAAAGGATTTTCGAACTCGCTTTCACCGATGTTTTTGCAGGGGAGTAGAAATTAGCTGCTGTACTCCAAACGAAACAAATTTCGTCTCCAGGCGTACTGTATGTTTTACATTTTCTCAAAAGTTTATACTTTCATAAACGTAACTTATATAGAAAAAAGTAAAACATACATTAATAGCTACTGGGCGCCATTTGTTTCGTGAGGTAGAAAGTCTGTATTCCTATGCACTTCCAAAGGCATAGGGGAACAGTGAGTCTGAAAATCCAGTGCTTACTAAGACTTTGGCGCGAAGGTGTTCCTGAGCGTCAATTAGTCGCAGTTAGCACTTAGTTGAAGACGAACGGCCTGTCTTTGGAAGTGCATAGGAATACAGACGCCTTTCCCTCCGAATTACAAATAAGTATAAAAAGTTGCGGACATAATAAAGGAGAGGGAAAATGGACAAAACAAGGGTGTTGAAAGAAATCATCATTATGACGGCTGGTTCGTTTCTTGTGGCGGCAGCGGTTAATTTATTTATGGTTCCCGGTGGGTTTGTATTTGGAAGCGTGTCGGGTTTGAGTGTAGTATTGACGCATTTTGTGCCGATAAAAATTTCGGTGATGAACTTGCTTTTGAACTTGTTCTTTCTGATAATTGGATTTCTTTTTATAGGAAGAGAATTTGGCGGAAAGACGGTTTATACGGCGGTTATGATTCCGGTTGGTATGTTTATTTTGGAGGAAGTATTGCCAATCACGGAGTCTCTGACAAATGAAAAATGGCTGGATATGATTTGCTGTATTTTTCTGGTGAGTGCCGGTCAGACGTTGCTGTTTCAGGTAAATGCATCATCCGGTGGATTGGATATTCCAGCAAAAATCCTGAATAAAT
Organism: Ruminococcus sp.; assembly: GCA_036308845.1. GTDB lineage: Bacteria > Bacillota > Clostridia > Lachnospirales > Lachnospiraceae > Oliverpabstia. Next base: position 1,436 of record JAXJUX010000163.1, on the reverse strand, counting down.
ATTTCCATATGGAACTTGGAACTGCGGTTGGTCTCGTGGGAATTATTACAGTTTTAAGTGCTGCATCCGTATATGATATTTCTACAGTAATTGCAGGAATTGTTGGTACGTATATGAATGGCCGTGTAGTCGATGATTTTATCAGTGGTTTTGATAAGAAGAAAAGGGTTTGTATCTTATCGGATAAGTCAGAAGAAATTCAGGCGTTTATTCGAGATGATATCAATCGTGGATTTACATTATACACGGCAGTTGGTGGTTATGAAAGAAGAGAAAGAACAGAAATCCTTACGATTCTTGCACAAAATGAATATCTGCGTCTGATTGCATTTGTAAGAGAAGTGGATCCTGCAGCATTTGTTACCGTATCTTCTGTGAATGAAGTGGTTGGAATTTGGAATACTAAGGGAAAGCCGTATCGATTATAGAAAAAGAAAGAATTATTTTAGGCTTTCATTGTCAAATGAATGATTTTGTGCTATAATTTGCTTAATTAGAGTCTTTACCTTTCAAAAGGAGTTTATGTGTTTAATTTGGAAACAATATGAGAATTGCAACCAGAATTATTTCACATAAGGCTCGAAAAAAATTTATATAAGGAGGAACTTCTTATGCCAATGCAAATGGGTTTCCGCTGGTATGGCGAAGGAAATGATAAAATCAGCCTGAACTATATCAAACAAATCCCTGGAGTGACAAGCATTGTTTGGGCACTTCATAACAAAATGCCTGGAGAAATCTGGGAAGTAGAAGAGATTGCTGAAGTTCAGAAACAGTTAGAACCATATGGTTTCAATATGGACGTTGTTGAATCTGTAAACGTACATGATGATATCAAAATTGGTCTGCCAACTCGTGACAAATATATCGAGAACTACATTCAGACAATCCGTAACCTGTCCAAATTCGGTGTTAAAGTTATCTGCTATAACTTCATGCCTGTATTTGACTGGACACGTACAGACCTGTTCCATCCAGTAGGAGATGGTTCTACAGCTCTGTATTACGAAGCAAGCCGTATCCATGATGATCCAAAGGAAATGGCTGATTACATTCTGAACAATCTGGGTGGAATGACATTCCCAGGTTGGGAACCAGAACGTATGGCTAAACTGGATGAGCTGTTCGAAGCTTACAAACCAGTTACAAAAGAAAAACTGTGGGAAAACCTGAAATACTTCCTGGAAGCTATCATGCCTGTATGCCATGAAACAGACATCAAGATGGCTATCCATATGGACGATCCACCATGGGATATCTTTGGTCTTCCACGTCTCTTAACAAGCGGCGAAAACGTAGATCGTTTCTTATCTATGGTTGATGATCCATACAACTGTCTGACACTGTGTTCAGGTAGTTTGAATGCTGATCCTAACAACAACGTAGCTGATATCGTTCGTAAACATTGTGATCGTATCGCTTTTGCTCATATCCTG
>JAXJUX010000162.1:0-5502 GCA_036308845.1 Ruminococcus sp. | reverse complement strand
CTTTTGACTTCAATAGTTTCTTTATAATAGAATATTTTCATATTTTTTGTGGTATATTCCAGAAAACAAACTATTCTTTTAAAAAAATTCTATTTTAACGAAACTTTGGGAGATTCTATGAGCGAAATTAATCAATATATTGGAAAACAAATACGTATGTATCGAAAAGTACAAGGATTGACCCTACAGCAATTAGCAGATATGATTCACAAAAGTCGTGCTACGATGAGCAAATACGAAACCGGAGAAATCACCTTAGATGTAGAAACTTTATACGACATCAGCAATGCCCTTCATATCAATATGAACCAACTGACGGATTACAAATCTGTAATCGAGATTGCGCCTCCATCTGCCCCATCCCCAACGGTTCACAGTCCTTTTTTTGAAGCCAACCGATTGTATTTTTACTTTTACGATGGTCGCTACAAACGTTTGAAAGACGGTATCATTGATATTTACAAGTCCGATGGACAACCAGGGAACTGCCGCGCTTCCCTATCTATCAATTCCATTACACCAAATGGACGAAGCAGCGCTGTCTATTATACAGGTGATGTGGTTTACAGTGATATGTTGATTCGATTTTCTTTTGTAAATCAATATAATAGTTTGGAAGAAGATTTGCTTTACATTTTTAATCCATTGGAGATGTGAGACTTTACCGAAGGACTGTTATGTGGGATTTCCAGTACTGACTTCATGCCGTGTGCATTCAAATGCCTGGTTACTTTAACACCACAGGAAGCAACAGAAGAACTGCAAAAGCAATTACTGATCACCAAAAAAGAATTGCAGCGATGGCAGAAAATGAATATGTTAATCGTTGATAACAGAGGGTAGAAAAACACGAGGGTCTGGCAGATTGATAATGGTTCTTTCTGAACTTTGATAATCATCTCCAGACCCCCGAATCTTTATGACTTTTCTATTTTTTTATTATTTTGTGATTGTTCCATCCAAATCCCAAAGTGCTTCCCAACTTTCAGCACCTGGCCACAAGAATACTTGTCCTTTTACCAGACGGCAGTTTTTATCTGCATTTGCAATCATCTGCATTTCTTCTTCTGTCAACGGATCTTCTGTCGCACATTTCAAGTTACTGATGTACTGTGGTTCTTTTACAGAGAATGGAATCGGTACCTGACCTCTCTGTACTGCCCATTTCAAACAAACAACTGCTGGATGGATGTTATGTGCTTTCGCAGCTGCCTGAATTTCAGGAAGTTCTGTATCAGCCACGTCCTCCGGTGTTCTGTCTCGTTCCGGACGGGATGGTGAACCAATTGGACAATATCCGATTGGAACAATACCACGTTCAACTACATAATCATACAATTCCTGTTGCTGGAAACTTGGATGAAGTTCCATTTCAATCGCAGCTGGTTTAATCTTGCAAAGTGGTAAAACTGCTTCCAGTTTTGGAATGGTCATATTGGACATACCAATATGTTTTACCAGTCCATTTTCTACCAGCCATTCACACTGCCTCCAAACATCCATAAATTCTTCTACGCTGAATGGTTTGGAATCTGGATTTCTGGAATCACCGCTGCATCCTGGTGCATGGTAGTTTGGAAATGGCCAGTGTACAAAATACAAATCTACATATTCAAGTCCCAAATCTTCCAGACTCTGTTTGCAGGCTTTGATCGTCTCTCTGTGCTGATCGTTCCATACTTTGCTGGTGATAAACAATTCTTCACGTTTTACAATCTTTTCTTCAAATAATTTTGCAAGAGATTCTCCGATTTCTTTTTCATTCTGATATACACTTGCACAGTCAATCAAACGGTAGCCACAACATACCGCACCGTATACTGCATTTGCAATTTCCGTTGCATTGTATTTATCAGAACCAAAGGTTCCAATTCCTACTGCAGGCATTTTTTCACCTGTATACAAAGTTCTCTGTGGAACCAAAGCTGGATTTACGCCTTTACTCATAATCTATCCCTCTTTCTAAGACTTCTTATGTGACATCAACGATTATTTTTCGTCCTGATCACCGAAAACAACTGCAACTTTACCGCACTGTCCACCAGCCATAAGTTCATATGCCTTACTTGCATCTTCAATAGAAAATTCATCTGTAATCAAATCTTCTGGATGAATGCCCCAGCGAACCAGACGTTCTACCAGTTCTTCCATACGCCACAGACTTGTTACCCAGGAACCATAAATGGTTTTCTGTCCATGAATGATGTCTGGACTTGGATTAAATGTGCAAGTTCCGCCTTCACCAACAAATGCAACTTTTCCCCATTCTCTTGTAGCACGGATTGCCAGCTGACGTCCTGGATCACTTGCACTTGCGTCAATTGCTCTTTCTACACCTTTTCCACCTGTTACAGCCAAAATGTTATCTAATGCATCATCGCCTGGTTTGAATACTTCGTCAACCAGACCCAGTTTTTTTGCAAGGTCGATACGATAATCGTTCATTTCTACACCGATCAGTTTGTTTGCGCCCATTGCTTTTGCCAGCATCAGAGCAGCCAAACCAACTGGTCCAAGTCCTGTTACCAGAACTGCATCATTTCCGGAAATACCGATTTTTTCGATTGCTTCGTATACAGTACCAAATCCACAAGCAACCTGTGCACCATCTTTGTATGTCAATTCATCTGGCAATTCGATCAAATCTTTTTCATCAGCGATAATGTATGGAGCCATACCACCATTACGCTGCCAGCCATATGCCTGACGATATTTGCTCTTACAGGAAATATAATATCCACGACGACAGTCATTACAAACACCACAACCAGAAATATGATATACGATAACACGATCGCCTTTTTTGAATCGTTTCAGACCTTCTCCTTCTGCTACAATCAGACCACATGGTTCATGTCCTGCTACCATACCAGGAATATAACCTTCCGCACCTTTTCCTGTATGTGCACGATAAATACAACGAATATCACTACCACAAATAGTAGAAGCTTTTGTTTTGATCAATACCTGTCCATGTCCTGGAGTTGGAATTTCAAATTCTCTCATTTCAACCGTACTGTTTCCTGGTAAAATTGCTCCTACCATTGATTTTGGTAACATTTTAATTGCCATAATCACAAATCCTCCCAATTATTTTCTTTATTTACACCCTTTTGTGCATACGTTTTCTGATAATTCTATTGTACCAAAATCTATACAAAATGGAAGATTTTTTTGCGACAAATGCACGGTATATATGTCGGGTTTGCGAATATATTATTGTGAATTTTCTCCCTTCATGATAAAATACTTTGGAACACACTGAGGAGTAGAACCTCTCAAGCGAGCTTCTTTCTTACAATTTCTTATGAAAGGTTATTATTTATGTCACAGCAACCAATTGGCAAATTCTACGATAATCTGAATATTTCATTTCCGCTTGGAAATGTACAATGTCATGCGCTGAAGTTCTCCTACGAGCCGCACATGCGTAATTTTCCAAAACACAGCCACAGCAGCAACAGTTGGGAGATTCATTATATTGCTCACGGAACAGGGCACATTGTACTGGACGGACATTCTTATGATATAGGAACCAATTCCTTTTTCATCAATGGTCCGCATATTGAACATGCTCAATTTTCTGATGCGTCAAATCCTATCACAGAATATTGTATCTATTTAAAGTTCGACAGTAAATCAAAGAAACTGCAGCATTCTTCCAATCCTGCTTTTTTGAATCATTTCTTTGATATTACGTCTTTTTGCGGATACGATACCCAAAATATCTATGGATTGATGCAGCATCTGTTTTATGAACTGGACACGGAAGACACTGGGTTTTTAACGCAAATCACTGCATTGCTTACACAACTTCTTGTGTTAAGCGTACGAAATTGCTATCATACCCATGAAGATTCTTCCTATTTTCATCCCGTCACTCCTGACGATAAAAAATATCTGATCATAGAAGAATGTTTCTTATATGAATACAAGGAATTGACACTGGAAACACTGTCTGAGCGTTTGGGAGTAAGCCCTCGCCAAACCGAGCGTTTGCTAAAAAAACATTATGGAAAAACATTCCTTCAAAAGAAACAAGAAGCCAAGATGTCTGCGGCTACCGTCCTGCTGCGTGACAGCCTCAACAGTATCACCGATATTTCTGTTTCTCTTGGCTATTCTTCGGTGGAACATTTTTCCTCTGCATTTCACAAATATTATGGTCTTTCTGCCCGTGAGTGGAGAAAGCGTAATTGTTTATAAAGGAGATTCGTATGAACATAACACAACCAAAAAATATTTTTCAATGGATTCGTATCTATAGACTCTATCATTCTGCTTTTCCCGCATCTGAGAAAAAACCTTTCTCTGTTATCCGTTCCATGCAAAAGAAAGGGAAAACAGATGTCTGGTATATAGAAAAAGATAAGAAATTCGCCGGAATGGTCATCACAATCAACGGGGATGATATCATTTTATTAGACTATCTTGCAGTGTCTGCTGCGATGCGCGGCAAAGGAATCGGTTCTGCAATTTTGCAAAAAATGAGGAAATTATATGAAGGAAAAGGAGTCTTTCTTGAAATAGAAACGGTTCTAGAAAACGCGGAAAATCTTGAAGAACGAAAATGCAGAAAACAATTTTATCTGCACAATGGTATGACAGAAATGCACGTACTCGCTAATTTATTTGGCGTAAATATGGAACTTTTGGGATATGACTGTGCATTGACTTATGATGAATATCGAAACTTTTATCGGGAAAATTATGGGGAATTTGCTGCGAATCATATCAAACCTGCTACATGCAGATAAAAAAACGGGACTGCCAATCGGCAGCCCCGTCTTTATTTATGCACAATTACGAATTATTCTTCGCTTCCGTACAGTTTGATCAGTTTGTTCAGATATTCGTATCTTGCTTTTGCTTCTGCTTCGTTCTGAGCAAACAGTCTTTCAGCTTTCGCTGGGTTAGAGCGTTTCAGAGAATTGTAACGAACTTCGCCGTCCAAGAATGCCTGGTAATCTTCTGTTGGAGCTTTGGAATCCAGAGTGAATTTGCTTTCTGCTGCTGGATTGAAGCGGAAGTTGTGCCAGTATCCACATTTAACTGCTAATTCTTCTTCTGTCTGAGCTTTGCCCATACCTTTCTTAATACCATGGTTGATACATGGAGCGTAAGCGATGATCAGAGATGGTCCTGGATAAGCTTCTGCTTCGGAGATAGCTTTGATTGTCTGATTCATATCAGCACCCATGGAAATCTGAGCAACGTATACATATCCGTAAGACATAGCGATGGAAGCCATATCTTTCTTCTTAGTTTCTTTACCACCAGCTGCGAACTGAGCTACAGCACCTGTTGGTGTAGATTTGGAAGCCTGTCCACCTGTGTTGGAGTAAACTTCTGTATCGAATACCATGATGTTGATGTCTTTACCACTTGCTAATACGTGGTCAACACCACCAAATCCGATATCGTAAGCCCATCCGTCACCACCGAAGATCCACTGGGATTTTTTAGCCAGGAAATCTTTGTTGTTAACGATGTCTTTGCATG
>JAXJUX010000161.1:0-42112 GCA_036308845.1 Ruminococcus sp. | reverse complement strand
GAAACCCCTATTCCCCTCATGAATGAGGGGCTAGGGGAGTTGAAGTGTCGAAGACACTTTCTTATATATTGGTTCGGGGTTCATAAGTGCTCTTTTAGATGAAAAAATGAGATGAATATGGAGGTAAGCGAAATGAGCGTTAATATTAATGATTTTTCAATGGATTTCTTTTCTTTAAAAGGTAAAAAAGCAATTGTAACAGGTGGTAACAGTGGATTGGGACAGGCATTTGCACTGGCACTTGCAAAAGCAGGCGCTGACATTTTCTGCTTCGCACATATCGATGATGATGGAACAACAAGAAAACTGATCGAAGGATGTGGAGTAAAATATACATTTATGAAAGGCGACATCACAGCAGACGGAATCTGTGAAAAAGTTGCTGACGCATGTGTAGAAACATACGGACAGGTAGATATCCTGGTTAACTGTGCTGGTATCTGTATCTGTAAAGACGTTCTGGACTTCGGAAGAGAATCCTGGGATCCAATGATCGCTATCAACCTGACAGCAGCATTTGAACTGAGCCGTGCAGTTGCTAAATACATGATTCCACAGAGAAGCGGAAGAATTATCAACATTTGTTCTCTGTTCTCCTTCCTTGGTGGTCTGCAGTCTCCAGCATACGCAGCTATGAAAGCTGGTCTGATGGGTCTGACAAAAGCATACGCAGACGAATTAGGTAAATACGGTATCACAGTAAACGGTATTGCTCCTGGATATTTCCAGACGAGCATGACAACTGGATCCGGAAGTGCAAACGATGAAAAATACATCAAGATCAAAGAACACGTTCCAGCAGATCGTTGGGGTGAAAGACAGGATCTTATGGGTGCTATGGTATTCCTGGCAAGCCGCGCAGCTGATTATGTAAATGGTACATTGTTAGTTGTTGATGGTGGTTATCTGGTTAGATAATAAATTGTCACTTTTTTTCCTTGGGGTACCTGGTGTAACAGCCGGTGCCCCGTGTCCAAATAAAAGGAGTTATAGCACATGAGCAAAAAATATATTATTGGTATCGATGAAGGTTCTCAGAGTGCCAAGATTACAATCTTCGATGTAAAAGGTAATATTGTATGTGAAGGAAAACATCCTTTGCGTCCATATAACCTGCCACAGCCAGGATATGTTGAACATCCAGACGATGACTGGTGGACAGCAATCTGCGAAGCCAGCAAAAAATGTATGGCAAACTTTGAAGGCAATGTGGAAGATATCGTTGGAATCGGACTTTGTACTATTCGTTGCTGCCGTGCATACTTGAAAGAAGATGGTTCTCTGGCACAGCCAGCAATGAGCTGGATGGATATCAGAGTTTCCCAGCCATATGAACATACAAATCCAGATGTTAGATATATCGTAGCATCTTCCGGATATATTACCAATCGTCTGACAGGCGAATACAAAGATACAATTTCCAACTATGAATACGGATGGCCAGTAGATGTAGATAACTGGAAATGGTCCGATGATCCAGAAAGCTATAAAGCAACAGGAATGCCAAGAGAAATGTTATTTGATCTGGTAATGCCTGGTGATGTGCTTGGATACATCACAAAAGAAGCATCCGAATTGACAGGATTTCCACAGGGACTTCCAGTAGTTGCTACTGGTAACGATAAAGCGGTAGAAGGTCTTGGAACAGGATGTATGGGAGATACTACAGCATGTATTTCCCTGGGAACTTATACAACAGCTATGATGGAAGGAAAAGAAAACCTGAAAGGTACTTCCTATGCATGGCCAAAATTCTCCAGTGTACCAAACAAATTCCTGTATGACAGTAACGGAATCCGTCGTGGTATGTGGACAATCAGCTGGTTTAGAGACATTCTTGGGGAAAGCTATATTAAAATGGCAGAAGAAAAAGGAACATCCGCAGAAGGTCTTTTGAGTGAAGAAGCTGAAAAAGTACCAGCAGGAAGTGATGGTTTGATGACAGTTCTTGACTGGCTGGCACCAGTTGATGCCCGTTACAAAAAAGGTATCATGATTGGTTTCGATGGAAGACACACAAGAGGACATATGTATCGTTCCCTTTTGGAAGCAATCGCTATGACATTGAAAAAACATGTAGACGATATGTGTAACGAGGTACATGTAACTCTTGATAAATTGATCATTACAGGCGGCGGTTCCAACAGTGATCTGTTCATGCAGATTTTTGCGGATGTATTTAACCTGCCAGTAGTAAGAAATGAAGTAAATGGTGCAGCAGGACTTGGTTCCGCAATCTGTGCAGCAGTTGCAACAGGCGTTTACGGAAGTTTCGAAGAAGCTGTAGAAAATATGGTTCGTGTAAAAGATGAATTTACACCAAATCCTGTAAATACAGAATTATATGATAAATTGAGAGTAGTATATCAGGGAATCACTGTTCATACAGATGAAATTCTGAAAAAATCTTACGAAATCTTCGAATAAAATGAGTTGAGCATTTGCATTCATTTTGATTACAAATGATGATGGAGTCAGATCTCCTGGACTTTAGGTAGTTGTAGAGGCCATACAGGACTTAGGGGACATACTTGTTGCGGAACCGAATTCTCAGCAAACGGGTATGTCCCGCTCCTTTTCATACTGTGAAGACACAGGCATTATCGGGGAAATTCCTTTTGTGGTTGCCGGAAACCCGATACATGTTTATGGAATTCATGGTTCACAGGCGTGTTGTGTGGCAGGGGATTTGCCGGAAGCGAATGATTTGACATTGTTTTATAAATAAAAGAGTGTTGGGGAGACTGTGAGAGCAGTCTCCTTATTTATAAAGATATAACAGAAAAATCCAATATACTCTTGTATAATACGCTATAATACGTTAAAATAATAAAAAATAAGAAATCTTCGGGGCGGGGCGTAACTCCCCACCGGCGGTATAGTCCGCGACCCATGTATATGGCTGAACCGGTGTGATTCCGGTACCGACAGTATAGTCTGGATGAGAGAAGAACGTGTGGTATCTATTAATGTAGTACATAAGCTAACGGACCCTGAAGTTAACACTTCAGGGTTTCTTTTTTCGCCACTGTTCTCAGGAAGAATTTCTTTCGAAAGAAAAGGAGAAAAGATATGAGTACAATGACAAAAACGGTAAGCAATCAAACTGCAAAAGAAAACAAAAGTGCAAAGAGAAGCAAGAGTGTAAGAATGATGGTGCAGATTGCCATGTTGTCTGCGGTAGCAGGTGTATTGATGTTGTTTGAATTCCCATTGCCATTTATAGCACCGTCTTTTTATGAATTGGATTTCAGTGAAGTACCGGTTTTGATTGGTGCGTTTGCTATGGGACCGGCTGCAGGGGCAATGATCGAATTGATTAAAATCTTGTTGAATTTCGTTATGAATGGTACAATTACAGCAGGTGTGGGCGAACTTGCAAATTTCCTGATGGGATGTGCATTTGTAGTACCTGCAGGATTGATTTATCGTGCGAAAAAAGATAAAAAGCATGCGCTTCGTGGTATGATCGTAGGAACGATTTCCATGGCGCTGGTAAGTGCAGTATTGAACAGTATGGTGCTTCTTCCAGCGTATGGAAAAGCATTTGGAATGCCAATTGACACATTTGTAGCGATGGGAAGTGCGATTATTCCGGCTATTGATAGTTTATTTACATTCTGTCTGTTCAGCGTGGTGCCATTCAATCTGTTAAAAGGAATTGTGGTTTCCGCATTAACATTTGTATTATATAAAAGAATCAGCCGATTATTAAAAGGCAACTAAGAAAAGAGGCGACATCATGGGGAAGATAACAAACGTTACCCAAAAAACACACAATAAGTTCCTGAATTTTTATGAACTGGACACGGTCAACAAAGTAGGCAAAGAAGGTAAATATTTTGTGGCATCCCGTGCCAAAGAAGAAAGTGAATTGAAACTGCGCACCGGGAAAAATACACCGGACGGTGTAGTAATCTACAGCTTGTACGGAGAAAAACAGGATCAGGTAGTTTTGATCCGACAGTACAGATATCCATTGGGTGGATATATTTACGAACTTCCGGCAGGTCTTGTGGATGCCGGTGAAAATTATCATCAGGCAGCAATCAGAGAATTAAAAGAAGAAACTGGTTTGGAACTGGAACCGATTACCGTCGATGATATGTATCAGAAACCATATTTTACCACGATTGGGATGACCGACGAATCCTGTGCGACCGTGTATGGTTACGCATCTGGAGAAATCAGTAAAAAATATATGGAAGCCAGCGAAGAAATTGAAGTCGTTCTGGCGGACAGAAAAGAAGTGGAGAGAATCTTGAAAGAAGAAAATGTGGCGCTGATTTGTGCGTATATGATGATGCATTTTCTGCATGATGAAAAGTCGTTTGGATTTTTGAAATAATGTTGTGAAAAAAGGTCTTGCGTATGGATACGTGAGATCTTTTTGTATGTAAAAATGCAAAAGAAAAGTGCAGGTAATTTTACCCACACTTCATTGTATAGTCTAACATAAATGAAAAATATAGTCTAGCTTTTTTCTTTTTTTCGTATAAAATATACCTTACAAATAAAATTACTATCACTTATTAACCAATACTGTGTCGGGTAGGGATGGTACCTAAAACAGTGCCACCGAACAAGTTAAGGAGAACAAGGATGAGTACAAATCAACAAAAGCAATTACCGGGAATTTCCCGGGAGGCGGAAGAAGCGCATTTGCAGGAAATTTTGACCATTGTGAAGGCGAATCTTCAAAAATATGGCGGTGAAGTGTCTGCGATGCGAGGCAGCATCGATGAGATGCTGGCGCATTTTCATGATGACAACCCGGAGCTGATCAATGAGCTGGAAAATACCTATACGATGTACAATTTTCTGAATGCCACATTGATAAGAAATGAAAGAGCTTTGAAAAAGCCATATTTTGGGCGCATCGATTTCCATGATGAATCACAGAATACGCAGGAAGCCTTTTATATTGGAAAAGCGGGGATTTCGAAGGATGCCACACACCCGGTTGTGATCGACTGGCGTGCACCGATTGCGAATGCCTACTATGAGAATGGGCTGGGAAAATGCAGTTATCTTTCTCCGGAAGGCAATCCGATTCCAATTGATCTGCAGTTAAAGCGTACATATGAGATTAAGGACGGAAAGCTGGAGAACTATTTTGATACGGATGTGATCGCAAATGATGAGATTTTGACCAAATATCTGTCTCAAAATAAGCAGGCTGTCCTAAATGAAATCGTTGCGACCATTCAAAAAGAACAGAACGATATTATCCGAAAGATACCGTACCACAATTGTCTGGTACAGGGTGTTGCGGGTTCCGGGAAGACGACCGTTGCCATGCATCGTATTTCTTATATTTTGTATAATTATGCGGAACGATTTCGACCGGAAGACTTTTATATTGTGGGAAGCAACCGTATGCTGCTGAATTATATTACCGGTGTATTGCCGGATTTGGATGTGTATGGTGTTCGCCAAATGACCATGGAACAATTGTTTATTCGGTTGCTGTATGAGGATTGGGATGATAAGAAGTACGCGGTCAAAAGTATGGATATGACGGGAAGGCAGGGAACCAACAAGGGAACGCTTTCCTGGTTTGAGGAACTGAAAGCTTTTTGCGATAAATTAGAACGTGACACGATTTCGGTGGAATCTATTTACTTAAATCCGCAGCAGTTTGTAGAAGGATTTGAAGATGGAAAAACTGGGGTTCATGACAGAACCGGAGGAAAACCGGCAAATCCGAAAGATTCGATTCTTCTTGTGGATGGAAATTCGGTAGAAAATTATCTTCGTGAAAATCCGGGAATTTCCGTTCAAAGCAAGATCAACATGTTAAATGAGCGTCTGCGAATTAAAATCAAAGACGAATTTTTAAGAAAAAATGTGCAGTATACAGAAGCGGAGCGAAAGGCAATCTTAAAATTTTATAGAGGAAAATATGGCGGCACGACCTGGAAAAAATCCATTTTTTCACTGTATGAGGAATTTTTACGGGAACAACAGAACAAAGGTTATGATCTTTCTGTTCCAGAAACAGCATTTGATGTATACGACCTGGCTGCTTTGGCGTATTTGTACAAACGCGTGAAGGAAACGGAAGTTATTAGTGAAGCGCACCATATTGTTATTGATGAGGCACAGGATTTTGGGATGATGGCATATAGTGTTTTGAAATTCTGTATCAAAGATTGTACCTATACGATTATGGGCGATGTGTCACAGAATATTCATTTTGGCCATGGACTCAACGACTGGGAAGAATTGAAACAGTTGTATTTGAAGGACAGTCGTGCATCTTTTTGCGTCCTGAAGAAAAGTTACCGAAATACAGTGGAAATCTCCGATTTTGCAGCGAAAATCCTTCACCATGGGAATTTCGCGGTGTATCCGATTGAGCCGATTATCCGTCATGGAAATGCGCCTCGCGTATTGCCAATGGAAAATCAGGAGCAGCTTTTGAAACAGGCTGCGGAAATCTGCAGAGAATGGCAAGGAAAAGGATTGGAAACCATCGCAGTTATCTGCCGAAATTACGAGGCGGCGCAAAAGACTGCCAGAGAGCTTGGGCAATGGATTGAAGTGTTGGAAACAGATCTGGAACGTACCGAGTTCGGAAGTGGAATTATGGTGCTTCCGGTAGAATACACCAAAGGTTTGGAATTTGATGCGGTATTGCTGCTTGATCCGACAAGGGAAGAATATCCGGTGGATGATGGACACGCAAAACTGCTTTATGTTGCGGCGACACGTGCGCTTCATGAATTGAGCGTGCTTCATACTGGTAATTTGACGGGATTGATTGCAGACCCGGTACCGGAGAAAACGGTTAAAGTTATTGAAGATGTGGTTGCGGAAAATGAGAAGCCGGTACGGAAGGTGAGAAGAACGGTTGAGAGTCAGCGTGAGATACAAGGACGGAAAGCGGATGTGAAGTACGTGGCGAAAGATGCAGCTTTACCAAATGAGGTTGTTTCGGAGTTGTCAGAGTCTGCAGATATTGCAAACAAAACTGTAGCGGAACAGCCGAAGCGTGCAGATATTTCGAATAAATCAGTGGTGGAACATCCAAAATCTGTATTTTCTCAAACGAAAACACCAGCCGCGCCATCAAAAGCCGCTGCAGCCAGACTTCGGAGAGTGTCCTCACAAAATCAAGACATAAAGCATGCAACAAATGTTGTCGAAACAACTTCCGAGAAGATGAAGTTTGCTTTCGGTGACATGCCCGCAACACAGTTGTTGAAGCCGCTAGGACATGCCAAAACCAACCAGACGGTACGTTGGGTGACGAAAAAAACGGATGGAATCTATCTGCAGAGTGCTTACGGACTTTTGCGTATCAGTCCAATCAACAGTAATGTTATACGAGTTACATTTGGAAAAGGCAGTCAGCTTCCGGATGGAGTGCACCCGATTATTGGAGAGCAGAAACCATTTGGAAAATGGAAATACAAAGATTCACCGAAGATATTGGAAATGATTACGGAACAAATTTACCTGAAAGTGGATAAAACTACAGGTGCAGTTTCCTTTATGACGAGAAAAAAACAGCCGCTGATGGCGGAACGAAGTGTGGAAGCGAAACTTTTTGAACAACCGTTGCAGGGACCGCCGCGGACGAGATTTTATTGGGAAATACCGAAAAATGAATTGCTTTCTGCGGTAAATCATGGAATCAAAACGATGCTTTCCTTAAAAGGAACCGCCCGGTATATCACGCCGAAAAATCATACGGAACGATTGCCGTTGGTACTTTCCAATAAGGGATATGGGTTGATGGTTGCGGCTGGCACACCAGTATTTTGCTGTAATCTTCCTGGAAATGGTCCGCAGATTTGCATAGAAAATTCCACCGTGTTGGATTACTATTTCATAATGGGAAAAGATGCGGAAGAAATTTATGCGTTCTATAAGGAATTGTGTGGGATTTCATAAGTAAATTTTCTTGACATTTTCCTGTATATTTTTTATACTCTTTTGCATAAATAAGTGCTAGGGGAGCCCAAGAGGCTGAGAGTGCAGACCGACATACTGCAGACCCTCATTACCTGATTCGGTTAATGCCGACGTAGGGAAGCTGAATATTTTCATATTCAACTGAAATGAGCCCCTCCTGCACAGTTATGCAAAGGAGGTTTTTTTATGTCATTTTTAGTAAATACGGAAGGTGGATTAACGACCTTCGGTTATGTATTTTTTGTTTTGGCAGCGATTCTGCTTCTGGTGGCGGCTTTTGTGCTGCTGAAAAAGAACAACGCATCCATCCAAATGACCACAAAACAAATCGTATATTGTTCCGTGGCGATTGCGTTGGCATATGTTTGTTCTTATATTAAATTGTTTTCCATGCCATTTGGCGGAACCGTTACGTTGTTTTCCATGTTGTTTATCGTGTTGATTGCAAACTGGTACGGCGCAAAAATCGGTATTCTGGCGGGACTTGCTTATGGAATCCTTCAGTTTTTGCAGGAACCATATGTACTTAATTTTGTTCAGGTTTGCTGCGATTACATATTTGCATTTGCAGCGCTTGGCATTGCGGGATTGTTCCGCAACAAAAAACATGGTCTGCTCAAAGGATATGTTGCAGGAATTCTGGCAAGAGGTGCTTTTCATTCGATTGGCGGATATCTGTTCTGGATGTCCTATATGCCGGAAAACTTCCCGAAATCACTGACTGCGGTGTACCCAATTGTTTATAATTATAGTTTCATTCTGGCGGAAGGTGTGCTGACGATTATTTTGCTTAGCATACCGGCGGTGACGAAGGCGTTGAATCAGATTAAAAATATGTAGATGATACCAGAGTCAAAAGGTTTTTTATCTTTTTACCTTTGTATCATGTAGATATTTCTCCGGGGGTCTATGGAATTTTTCCGTATGTCCCCTTTCTTTCGTTCTAAATTCTTTTCTTTTTTTTAAGATTTTTCCAAAGTTGATATTAAGAATTGCATTGTATACTTACCATCATCTGGGAAAGGCGGTGGATTTATGGCTCAAAAAGAAATAAAAATCAAAAATACGATGATGGCAAGCTTGATTTTTCTGCTTCTCGTTGCCGGTATTTTCATGATAAAAGGGTATTTGGATGGACATTTTTCTTCCGTAGAAAGTTTGCGAAGGTATATTGCCGGATTTGGGATTTTTGCTCCACTGGCATTGATTTTGATTCAGATGTTGCAGGTTGTACTTCCTGTATTGCCAGGTTTTCTGGGATGTTTTGCAGGTGCGGGAATGTTTGGTGCAATGGGCGGATTCTGGTGCAATTATATAGGCATCAGTGTCGGTTCGATTCTTGCTTTTTTGCTTGCACGATGGTTGGGAAAGGAAATTGTAACCCTGCTCGTTCCAATGGATAAATATAAGAAATTTGTGGACTGGCTGAACAAACAAAAGAGTTACACGGTCATTTTGTTTCTGGCTATTTTGCTGCCGCTTGCGCCGGATGATTTTCTTTGTTATTTTTCGGGACTTATGGGAATGTCTGTGAAAAAATTTGTATGGATCATTGTGTTGGCAAAACCATGGTGCATTTTATTTTACAGTGTGATGTTTGGGCATTTTATTGCGTAAATAAGGAAAGAGTTGAAGATAGGGGGAATTGTTTTGTTAGGATTTTATAATTATACCGTGATACTTACCTATTTGGGGGTGCTCATTGCATTTTCAGGAATTACATTTGCAATAAACGGAGATATGCACAATGCCTTGATTTGCCTGTTACTGGCTGGTGTGTGCGATATGTTTGATGGAAAAATTGCTTCTACCAAAGAACGGACGAGACAGGAAAAGCGATTTGGAATACAGATTGATTCGTTGAGTGATTTGATTGCATTTGGTGTGCTTCCGGCGCTTTTGATTTATAAAATGACGGAAGATTATGCATATAGTTTTTACATATGCGGAATGTATGTGCTGTGTGCGCTGATTCGCCTGGCGTATTTCAATGTAGATGAGGAAGAACGGCAAAGCCAGACAACGGAGAGTCGCAAGGTGTATTTGGGGCTTCCGGTTACAACGGTTGCAATTTTGCTTCCTGTTTTGATTAGTCTGTCGAATCGTTATCATTGGGAGTTGGGGATTTTGGGCCCAGCGGCATTGGTGATGATTGGCGCTGCATTTTTGGTTCCATTTCCTTTAAAAAAGCCACAGTTGCCGGGGAAAATAGGGCTGCTTTTGTGTGGAAGTCTGGGATTTCTTCTACTTATGCTGGAGTGCTGATATGAAGAAAAATAGAAATGAAAATAATTTAGGTATTCGTTTTTGGTATGGCACGAAAATAGGAAATCGAATTTTGCAGTGGATTTTGGAACATCATGTAGATTTTTTGATCGTGCTGCTTTTGGAGTCATGTTTATCGAAACTGTGGATTCCTTTTTATATCCGAAAGCATGGTATTTCTATGAGAGAATTTGAGGGGCAATCCTATGGCAGTTTTGCAGAATTTTTTGTGCGAAAACGACCGGATGTGGCGGTGGATTTATTTCCGGGACATTTAATCAGTCCATGTGATGGGTGGCTGAGTGCTTATCCGATTGAGCGGGACAGCAGTTTTTATATCAAAGGATTTCATTATCGATTAGAAGATTTTCTTTTGAAAAATACTGTTGAGATTGCGACGAATGGTGCCATATATACGCAGGAGACGAGTCTTTGTCAGGCATTTGACGGCGGCGCGTGTCTGATTTTTCGGCTGTGTGCATCGGATTACCACCATTATTGTTATATAGACGATGGATTTCAGGGTGAACATCATTATATTCCAGGGGAATTACACAGTGTGCAGCCGCTCGCCTGCGAGACGTATCCTGTTTACACGCTGAATCGCCGAGAATGGTCATTGTTAGAAAGTGAGCATTTTGGACCAGTAATTCAGGTGGAAATCGGCGCTCTGATTGTTGGCGGCATTGTCAATGAACAGGAAAATACACGAGTGAAAAAAGGCATGGAAAAAGGCAGATTTGAACTTTGCGGCTCAACAATTGTGCTGCTGTTTCAAAAAAATCAGATTCAACTGCTTCCAGAAGTTAAGAAAATACTGTCAAAAGGCGAGGAATTTCGGGTGAAGCAGGGAATGTGGATTGGAAATAGAGCTGCCAGATTGGAGAGTTCTGAAAAATGAAAATTGGAGTGTAAAATGAATAAAGAAAAACGAGGAAAACTGCTTCCAAAATATGCAGTTATACCGTTGCTTTGCGTAGTGATTTTGAATCAGGTGGTCTATAATGGGGCAATGATTATCACAAAAAACTGGCCCCATTACAATTTGGAAATAGCGTTGGATCGGAAAATTCCATTTGTGCCATGGACGATCGTAATTTATTTTGGCTGTTATTTTTTTTGGATTGTGAATTATATTCTGGCGGGGCGGCAGAAAAAATCATTGGTGTATCGGTTTTGTTATGCGGAAATGTTTGCAAAATTAATCTGTTTTGCGTTCTATTTGTTGTTGCCGACCACAAATATCCGACCGGAAATCACAGGCAATGGCATCTGGGAACAGATGGTTGTATGGCTGTATCAAATCGACATGCCGAGCAATTTATTTCCCTCGATTCACTGTCTGGTGAGTTGGTTTTGCTTTATTGGGGTGAGAGGAAGGAACGATATTTCCAAGTGGTACCAGTGTTTTTCTTTTTTAATGGCGGTTGCGGTGTTTGTATCTACGCTGACCACGAAACAACATGTGCTGGTGGATGTGATTGGCGGCGTGGGGATTGCGGAATTTTGTTATTGGGTGAGCGGACGAAGAAATATCGGAGAAAAAACAGACATATATAGTGAAAAAAATTAAAAAATAGTATATGATAAACGATAAGAATGAAATGAAAACAGGAGAACAACTATGAAAAAAATCGACATCAAATCTATGGAAATGAAACCATTCGAAAAAATCGGTTCCGAATGGATGCTGATTACAGCAGAAAAACACGGAAAAGTAAACACCATGACAGCTTCCTGGGGTGGTCTTGGAATTCTTTGGGGCAAACCAGTTGCAACTGCTTACATCCGCCCACAGCGCTACACAAAAGAATTTGTAGATGCAAACGAAGTATTTACACTTTCTTTCTTTGACGGCGAATGCATGAAAGAGATGGGATATCTCGGAAAAGTTTCTGGAAGAGACGAGGACAAGATCGCAAAAACAGGAATGCACGTGACATTTGTGGATGGCTATCCAACATTTGAAGAAGCACATCAGGTTCTGGTATGCAGAAAAATGTATCAAGACGAAATCAAACCAGAAAACTTCCTGGACAAAGAACAGGATGGAAAATGGTATCCGGAAAAAGATTATCATACATTCTATATTGCTGAGATTATTGCTGCGTATACACAGGAATAATGGAAATGAGATTGGGCAGAGTGAAGCAGTTGACAGAGATGTAGGTTGCTTATCTCTGCCTGAATTATATTTGGAGTTTGTAGTAAAAGTAAAATAAAGGAGTGGTGGACGATATGATGAGTGAAAAATTACAGAAAGCCCGCCAGTACGAAGAAATCTCTGAAAAGCAGATTTCCGCAGAGCAGAGACCAGAATTTCATTTATCTCCTCGCATCGGATGGATGAATGACCCGAACGGATTTACCTATTATAATGGAAAATATCACATGTTCTATCAGTATCACCCATACAATACGAACTGGGGACCGATGCATTGGGGACATGCGGTGAGTGAAGATCTTTTGCACTGGGAATATCTGCCGGCTGCATTGGCTCCGGATCAGGAATATGATCAAAACGGATGTTTTTCAGGAAGTGCACTTACACTTCCTAATGGCAGACAATTGCTTATGTATACTGGAGTGAAGCTGGAAGAACAACCAGATGGCAAAATTCGTGATATTCAGGTGCAGTGTCTGGCAACAGGAGATGGACTTAATTACGAAAAATATGACAAAAATCCAGTATTAAGTGAAAAAGATATGCAGGAAGGATTCAACAAATTTGATTTTCGCGATCCGAAAATGTGGCAGAAAGAAGACGGAACCTATCTTTGTGTAGTCGGCAACCGACCAGCAGACGGAAGTGGACAGATTCTTTTGTTCAGCAGCCAGAATGGTTTTGACTGGAAATACGAAAAAGTCCTCTGTGCAAATAAAAACCGTTACGGAAAAATGTGGGAATGTCCGGATTTCTTTACTCTGGATGGAAAAGGTGTATTAGTAGTAAGTCCGCAGGACATGCTTCCACAGGATTATGAATACCGAAACGGAAATGGAACGGTATGTCTGATTGGTACATTTGATCTGGGAACCAATGATTTTGCAGAAGAAACGAATCATTCGATTGATTACGGTGTTGATTTTTATGCGCCACAAACCACCTTGACGCCGGATGGACGTCGTATCATGATCGGATGGATGCAAAATTGGGATACTTGCTGTCATAGAGAAGAAGATTGTCCATGGTTTGGTCAGATGAGTCTTCCTCGTGAAATCAAAATTCAGAACAACAGGTTATATCAAAATCCAATACGTGAACTTGCGGATTGGAGAAAAAATAAAGTAGCATATGAAGATATTTCTGTAAATGGTCAGTTACAGCTTGCCGGTATTGACGGAAGAAAAATTGACATGGAAATAGAAATCACCCCTGAAAATATTTCATCCATGTATCGCAAATTTACGATTCAGTTAGCACAAAACGAACAGTTCCATACAGATCTCAGCTTCCTCCCTGAAGAGTCTGTCCTGGAAATGGATCGTAGATTTTCCGGAAGCAGAAGAGATACCGTACATCAGCGCCAGTGCAAGGTTCGTGAAAATGATGGAAAAATCAAGCTGCGTGTGATTTTGGATCGGTTTAGTGCAGAAGTATTTGTCAATGACGGCGAGCAGGCAATGTCAATGGTACTTTATACAGACCAGGATGCAAAAGACATTACATTTATTGCAGATGGTGCGGTGAAAATGAATGTGGTGAAATATGATTTGATTGGTTAATTCCTCTTGCGGGTCACTTCGGGAATCAGCTTTTATAGTTTTCAGGAAAATCCGATTGCACACAGCACAAAATGTCGGGAAAATACAATGTTTTCTGTATAGAATATAATCAGACAAGGAGGAGAAAGATGAATTGGTTTACTGGAATACAAAATGCGGTTGATTATATTGAAGCGCATTTGACGGAAAATATTGATTACGATATTGTGGCGGCGCAGAGCTTCTCATCTGCTTATCATTTTCAGCGTGTGTTCAGCATTCTCTGTGGTTTTACAATTGGTGAATATATTCGGAACCGCAGATTGTCACTTGCTGGGGCGGAATTGGCTGCAGGAAATGCAAAGGTAATTGATATCGCTTTGAAATATGGTTATGAAAATCCAGACAGCTTTGCAAAAGCGTTTCAAAGATTTCATGGGGTACTGCCGTCACAGGCACGAAATAGCAGCTGCAATTTAAAATCGTTCTCCCGCCTTTGTTTTAAAATTTCTTTGGAAGGTGGTAACGATATGAATTACAGAATTGAAGAAAAACCTGAAATGATTTTAACTGGCTATAGAAATCATTTCACCGGAATCCCTTATGGGGAAGAACGTGAAAAACAAGAGGAAAAGCTGTTCATCAGTACCAGAGGGAAACAGTGGTTTTTAAGAGGAGTGGCAAACGATGCACATGCATATTGTGTCACTACCAATTTTACAGAGGAAGGATATGATTTTCTCTACTGCCATTTATTGGACAACTGGTGCCGGGAAAATCTGTTTAACAAGGACGTTACAGGCGTTGATTTTGTTGAAGAACTGGAGTTGGAGAATATTGTAATTCCCAGAAGGACATATGTGATTTTCGAAACACATGACAAAAATAACGCAATTAATGATTATATGAAATTGTTGGATATGAGAATTCATATTCTGACAGAATGGCTGCCGGAAATGGGATTTCAGTTGGCTGATGGTTCGGAATTGGTAGTTTATCATTGGATACCAAAGGACGAGAGAAATGTACAAATTTGGCTGCCGGTAGAAAAATCAAAAATGTGAGAAATATTTGACATAAGAACAGTCAGATGGTAATATAAATATAGAAAGGTGCTACCGATAGACGGTTAGTCCTGAATATAAGCAAAAATGACCGCTAGTTTTCTGAGGACCAGGCGGTTATTTTTTTGCGATTTTATATCCTATTAAGTAGCCAATTTGAAATGATGCCAGGCACACGCCTAAAACAGCAGTCAAATCTTGGATAGTCAACATAGGCATCCCTCCTTATGCACGATTTTCCACAGAGAATCTGAGGAATTTATGTAGTAAGAGGGTCGCAAGTCCTTGTTCAGTTTTGATTGCAAAACGAGTGACAAAGGCACTCGGCAACCCTCTGGTAAAGGACTAACCGCCTACCGAATAAGGTAGCACCGAATATATTATACCGAATAATGAAGCGATAGGCAAGTAATTATTAATTCTGCTATAGATAAAAAAGGATGCGGCCGCATTAACTATAAATTAGTTCGTGCGACCGCATATTTTTGCTAAACGAGATTTTTCTTGATTTATTCCTTCGACCAGCGTCCGGAAGCCCCGCAAGGAAGCACCAGACCGGTTTCTTTTACAGGGAGTCCGATTTCCTGTGAATCTACATGTCCGCCAAATGGTTTCAATTCGGTAGCAATCATGTAAGTTAATACGGCAGGAGCAAGTCCTGTAGTATAAGAGTTTACCAGGAAAAATAATGGATCATCGCTGAGAAGCTGTGCACACAGTTTAATGAGTGGATGAATCGCCTCTTCGATTTTCCAGATTTCACCTTTTGGTCCACGACCGTAGGATGGTGGATCCATGATGATTCCATCGTAATGATTGCCGCGGCGGATTTCTCTTTCTACAAATTTTACGCAATCGTCAACAATCCAGCGGATTGGAGCATCTTTCAGTCCGGAAGAAACTGCATTTTCTTTTGCCCATCCTACCATACCTTTGGATGCATCTACGTGTGTAACGGAAGCGCCTGCAGCAGCGGCTGCCAAAGTAGCACCGCCAGTATAAGCGAACAGATTCAATACCTTGATTGGACGCCCCGCTTTGCGGATTTTGTCACCGAACCAATCCCAGTTGGTAGCCTGTTCTGGGAACAGACCGGTATGCTTGAAACTGAAAGGTTTCAAGTTAAAAGTCAAATCTTTGTAATTGATAGACCACTGTTCCGGCAAATCAAAGAATTCCCATTCGCCGCCGCCTTTTTTACTTCTGTGATAATGACCGTTTTTCTTTTTCCAGCCATAATGTTTTTTCGGGGTATTCCAAATAACCTGAGGGTCTGGACGAACCAGAAGATAATCTCCCCAGCGTTCCAGTTTTTCACCATTGGAAGTATCAATAACTTCATAATCTTTCCAACCGTCTGCAATCCACATGATCTATATAATCCTCTCTTTGTTCATAATTTAAAGGGTTTATTCGTTTACTAGCATACCATAGGTGAAGTGAAATGTTCAATATGAAAATTTGTGTTTGGCGAGTGAAACATCTGTGTAAACACAAATTGCTAAACAATGGTTTCTTGTGTATAATAAAAAGAAAAGTTTTTACGGGGATAAAAAATGCAAAGTTATTGGGAATATATGGAAACTCCTATAGGTACGCTTGTTGTCAAAGCGGATGATTTTGGGATTACAAAAGTGTATCTGGGAGATGAAAATGAGAAAGAACAAGCAGGTGAAAATTCGCAAAATACGAAGGCACAAGCGTATGTAAAACAAGCCTGTACGGAATTGGGAGAATATTTCTCGGGAAAAAGAAAGAAGTTTGACGTACCAGTACATATGCAGGGAACACCGTTTCAGGAGTCTGTTTGGCAGGCTTTGCGGGAAATACCTTATGGGGAAACGCGCAGTTATAAGCAAATAGCGGAACGAATTGGAAATCCAAAAGCTATGCGTGCAGTGGGAATGGCCAATAATCGCAACAAAATCTTGCTTCTTGTTCCATGTCACCGTGTCATTGGTGCAAATGGGGCAATGGTCGGATTTGGTTGTGGATTATCGGTGAAGGAATATCTCTTAGCAATGGAAAAAAGATATACGTTTTTCAATTAGGAATGAAAAACAGACGAAATTGGTAAAAATATAGGTATTACAGAAAATGCTATATAAAGCAGGAGGGAAAATCTCATGAATAATACATTTTTGCAGGAAACGCAAAATTTACAGGAACAATTGGTCAAATGGAGAAGAGATTTGCATCAGATTCCGGAAGTTGGGACCACATTGCCGCAGACCGTGGCATATATCACAAAGCAATTGGATGAAATGCAAATCGATTATCAAGTGTACGAAAAAATCTCATGCGTAGTAGCGACCATCGGTTCGGGAGAACCGTGTTTCATGTTGAGAAGTGACATGGACGCACTTCCAGTAGTGGAAGAAGCAGATGTACCATTCAAATCTACCAATGGAAATATGCATGGATGCGGTCATGATATGCACGCCGCTATTTTGCTCGGTGCAGCAAAGATTCTGAAAGCTCATGAAAGTGAATTGAAAGGAACGGTAAAACTTTTGTTCCAGTCAGGAGAAGAAGTATTCCAGGGAGCAAAAGGGGCTGTGCAGGCAGGCGTATTGGAAAATCCGCATGTGGATGCAGCGTTTGCGGCACATGTCATTGCTGCTATGCCGATGGGAATGATTTTTACGGGAAAACAGGCGATGTCTTCCGTTTATGGATTTAAGATTACAGTGACTGGGAAAGGCGGACATGGTTCCATGCCGGAAAGCGCCATTGACCCAATCAATGCCGGAGTTCAGGTGTATTTGGCACTGCAGTCACTGATTGCAAGAGAGGTTGCAGGAACGGAGGAAGCTGTTTTGACGATTGGACAGTTCAGCGCTGGAGATGTGGCAAATGTAATTCCAGAGCGTGCGGTACTTCAGGGAACTTTGCGTACCTTCAAAAAGGAAGTTCGTGAACGTTTGATTGCCAGAATTCATGAAATGGTGCCGGCAGTAGCTGCTGCGTATCGTTGCCATGCAGAAGTGGAAGTGTTGAGTGATTGCCCGAGTGTAATTACGGATGATGCGGTAACTGCACACGTAGAAGAAACCATTAAAAAAATTGCACCGCAGGCGCGTATCATGACGGGTATGCAGGGAATGGGTTCTGAGGATTTTGCAGAAATCACAGACAAAGTACCGGGTGCTTATTATATGTTGGGTGCTGGTGTGCCAGATCAGAGCAAATGGTTGGGACAGCATAATCCGAAAATTGTATTTAACGAAGATGTATTAGCGACCGGAGCAGCTATTTATGTGCAAGTGGCATATGATTGGCTTGCTAAGCAAAAATAGATTT
Source organism: Ruminococcus sp. (assembly GCA_036308845.1). Taxonomy (GTDB): domain Bacteria; phylum Bacillota; class Clostridia; order Lachnospirales; family Lachnospiraceae; genus Oliverpabstia. The sequence continues at coordinate 23,852 of JAXJUX010000161.1, read as the reverse complement.
GCCGGCTGCGTTTTCGGAAATCGAAAAATGCATGAAGACATTGATTATGATTTAGAAAATTTTAAAATGCATGAATGCATTGGTTATGTTTTAAGAAATGGAAATAAGAAATGCAAGGAAAAGAAAAAAATAGGTTAAAAGGAAAAGAACTGCGTACGTTCTGTATGTTCTCCGCCGCACTGCTTTTTGTTGCGGCATTTGCCATGGGAAACCCGAAGGAAATTCTTACGGGAATGTGGACGATTATTTATTCCCGTGATGCTTTGGTAACGGATTATTTTGAACTTGCCGGTTATGGAGCAGCATTTTTCAATGCGGGATTGATGATGGTGGTTGGTATTGCGTTGGTAGAAATAAACAAGATTCCATATACGGGAATTACGCTTGCTGCGTTGTTTATCAATACCGGATTTGGACTCTGGGGGAAAAATATCGTCAATATTATCCCGATTATTTTGGGAACATTGCTGTATGCAAAACTGCATAAAGTATCATTTGCAAGATATGTGTATACGGCATTGTTTGCCACCTGTCTGGCACCATTTGTTACGGATATGGTTTATATCTTGCCTTTCGGATATTGGATCAATATGATTTTGGCAATTGTTATTGGTACCTTTATCGGATTTGTTATGCCGCCGTTATCTGCACATACAGCGACAATGCATATGGGTTACAGTTTGTTCAACGTAGGATTTTCCGGTGGAACACTTGCATTTGTGATGTTTTGTATATTAAAATCATTTGGAATCGAAAGTGAAGCGGTATTTATCTGGAAAGAAGGAATCAATCCTGCGATTATGATGGGAACCATGTTGTATTTCATCACTACTTTTTTCTGGGGAGTAAAGTTGGAAAATGGAAACATGGAAGGTCTGTATAAAATCATGCGACATCCAGGACGAGCCGTTGCCGATTTCGTTATGATGGATGGTCCGGGTGTTACGCTGATGAACATGGGCTTGATGGGAATTGTTGCCGAGGCATACGTGATGTTGATCGGCGGTGATCTGTCAGGACCAATTCTTGGATGTTGTCTGACGGTATTTGGATTTGCGGCATTTGGTGCGCATTTGAGAAATTATGTACCGGTTCTGGTTGGTGTATTTTTATCCACTGCTTTTACCGTGTATACGCCACACACACCGGGAATCTTGATTGCATCCCTGTTTGTGGTTGGTATTTCACCGATTGCGGGTCAGTTTGGTCCGATTGCCGGCGTATTTGCAGGAATGCTGCATTCAGCCATTGTCATGTGTACGTCACAGATGTACGGTGGACTGAACTTGTACAATAATGGTTTCAGTGCTGGTTGGGTAGCTATTATAATGATTCCAATTCTGGAAAGTTTTATGGATCGCTATAAAAAACGAAAAACTACAACAGAAGTGATTAAAAATACTGTTGAACATATTATCAAAAAGGAAAGGTCGGAATAGGGAAGTATGATACATGAAGAAAAGAAAGTTGGCAAAATAGTTGAGGAATTGACAATGTTTTTCTTCTCCATTGGGGGGACAAAAATGAGTTCCAGCATCGAGAAAGATGGAAATGAGGTAAAAATTAAATTTCAATCCAATTTTTTACCGGAAAATATCAGCAGTGTAGAACGATTGGAACAATACTTGGCAGAAGAAAAAAATGAAGCTATCGAAGATGTTTACTGGCAGCTTGCCGGTTCCGGAGATCCGGGAGAAACCACACAGTTGCTGCTGATTGGTATGATGATAGATAAATATCAGGTGGAAAAATCTGAAGATGAAGTGACGATATATTTGTTGAAAGAGTTGCTGGTGTAATACACTTTTTTCTTCATTTTTATGGCTATATCTGCTGCCTGGGGGTCTATGCAATTTTTTGGATTTGCCAGATCCTCCAGACGGTATTTTTTCGCAGAGACCCCGAGAATGCTCAAATGAAAGCTGAAATAGCAAAGAATGAAGAAAAATGGGCCTGGCAAAAGGAAGAAATCACATCAACCCTGCAATCTCATGCAGCACAAACCCAGCAATATAAAATGCAGTCTCATAATACACAAATTCCAATGTGTTTTCATCCCACAAAATAGTAGTCTGTGCTGGGAATTCATCATCAGAGTAATAAAATTTGATGATGATTGAAAAATCACGGAAGATAGGAATCTTATATCCAATATCTCCAAATGGAACTGCAATTCCGCCAAGTGCTTCGCAGGCTTTTTTAAATGCCGGAATATCCGAATCAAAGACACGGGAAATTTCCGCGTGAAAATCCGTGCCGACTCCAATAGTATTTGGGCGACCTTTCAAATTATTTACGCCAGCCCATACACCAGAAAGAGTTTTATTTTTTCCATCATGGCAAAGCAAATCAAAAATAGACAATACTTCATTGTAATTTGCTTCCTGAACTGTTTGAAAATTGTCTATGATTTTTTCAACAGCGCCTGTATGGCGGTTGATTCGGTATGGAAAGGTAACAAAATTCACATATAAATAATTTTCATCATATGGTAAATCCATTTCGTGAATGAGTTTTTCCTGGTCAAAATTTAGAAAATATTTTTGTGCCCGGTTGCGGGAAAGGATATAATTATCCATTTCAGGGGTAAAATTGTTGTTCATGATTTGCGCTCCTTTGTTTGATAAAGATATTATACAAGTGTGCAGATGGATTGGAAAGTGCAAATTAGGAAAGAATCTCGCCGTGCGAGATTCTTTCTTGTATCATAGATTGCAATAATATAGAAAAAGTGACTCTGCCAAAACGACAGAGTCACAAAATTTGTTAAATATTAATAGTAACTTTCTTATCTTCGCCCAATCCGATCATACCGTCCAGAACGTATTTCTTTCCGTCCTCATCGCGAATATATCCTTCCAGTTCCCCGAATACAATAAAGTATTCCATATCGATGATCGGCAACTGTTTTGTGATCAATTTAGAAACACCATATACATGGAAATCAATATGAACCATGTCATATTCGTCACGAACCTGCCAGAGTGCATAGTCTTCAAAATCAATCGTCGGGATGCTGCGGGTGAATTTAACCGGTGGCAGAATGCTTGTATCGTTTTCAAACCAGATCAGATCTTCATTGTAATCTTCCAATGGTGTTGCCTGGTTTCTCGTCAGGTTAAATGCCAGCCATTTTTTCTCGCCGTCTGCATCGTGAACGCCCATGGTAGTCAGCCAGTCATAATTTGCAGAGTCTGGATAATATGCCTTGTGGTCATCAATGATAGCGGTAGTTTCGCTGTCAGCATGCAGGACTTCGCCGTTGATCGTCAACGTTCCTTCTACACTGAAAAAGTCTTTCTGTGTATATAGAGGACGATGACGTACGGAAATGTCTTCAAAAGGAACAGAAACAATACTTGGTTTTGACAGACGAGTCAAATCGAAATTGTAGGAAATCGTTCCTTCTTCGCTTTCGCAGGCGCCTTCCACATGTGCTTTACCGTCCTGGAAATTATTCACATAAGAAATATTTGCATTTGGAACGGCAGCTTTTGTGATGGAACCATTGATCAGATTTCCAGCCATTGTTACATCGTCGCATTTTAAGCGGGAGTTCCATGTAGTTACTTTTTTTGTACGTTTGTCATAGAAAATTGTCAAAATAGCACCATAAAATCCCATGTCGCTGCAGGCAGTTAATAAAATACCTTCTTTCATGTTGACTTCCGTTGCTTCCCAAAGAGTAAGTTTTACACGATTCTTTTCGTTAGGAGCAGAAGTTGGATGGTCAATATGAAGCAGATCCATGGTTTCGAATTCCTTGTCAAATGTACCAAACAAACATTTTCCATCGGTTACCAGATCCTTCGGTGTAGGAACGCTGCGGCGTTTTGGTGAAATATACTTACTGTATTCGCCCATAAGATACCTCCTTTAAGTTTTGTCACGTTTTGCGTGCATCGTTTTTTACCCCCATGTATTAAGAAAACGCTACACTTGATAATATAATTTTATCTTACACCATGTTTAGAGTCAATAAACGGATGCGTATTAATGAATGTATTTGTGAAGTGTATTGTGTAAATAAATTCAGGTAAAAAATGATTGAACCAGTTTGTAAATTTGATATAATCGAATGGAAAATATTACATAAGATAAAAAACAGGGGAATACATCGTGGTGATCAAAGATAAAAAATTCTACAAAACATTTCTGAGTCTGTGCCTTCCCATCGTGCTGCAAAATGTCATTGCATTGAGTGTCAATCTGGCGGACAATCTGATGCTTGGGCGTTATGGGGAAAGTTCTTTATCAGGGGTTGCAGCAGTCAATCAGATTCAATTTATTTATCAAAATCTATTAATGGGAATAGGGGACGGGCTGGTGATTCTGGCTTCCCAGTATTGGGGAAAGAGAGAATTAGAGCCAATCAAGAAAATTTCCAGCATTGCCATGCGCACGGCTTTGGTATTGATGACCATTTTGTTTGTGATTGTTTCTGTATTTCCGGAACAGGTCGTTGGCTTATTTACGAAGGATGAAATAATCTTGCAGGAAGGTGTGCGCTATTTGCAAATTGTGAGATTTACCTATCCATTTTTCTGTGTGACACAGATTTTGCTGGCTACTCTGCGGAGTACAGAAGTGGTAAAAATCGCATTTTACCTTTCCTTGAGTACCTTGTGTGTCAATTGCGGCATTAACTGGGTGCTGATTTATGGAAATCTGGGAATGCCGCGATTGGGTGTACAGGGAGCTGCAATCGGAACCCTTACGGCGAGAGCAATTGAAACAATAATTATTTTGTGCTATATCAAGAAAAAGGAGAAGAATCTTCACCTGCGCATGCGAGATTATCTGAAAATAGATGGGCAAATGGCGAAGGATTATTATCGAGTCAGTGCACCAATTATTTTACTCCAGAGTTTGTGGGGCTTGAATACTGCGCTGCAGACCGCTATTTTGGGACGACTTTCCGCAAGTGCCATTGCGGCGAACAGTATGGCATCAAACCTGTATTTGATTGTAAAGACGATTGCGATAGGGGCTGCGTCTACCGCAAATGTTATGATTGGAAAAATCATTGGGCAGGGAAAATCGGAAAGCGAAATCAAACAGTATGGAAAAACATTTCAGATTCTGTTTTTAATCATGGGAATTTTTTGCGGTGTCCTGCTGTATGTGCTGACAGAACCGATTCTTGCATTGTATAGCTTTTCGGACGAAAGTCGATATCTGGCGAGAGAATTTTTACATATTTTGTGCATCGTCATGGTGGGAATGTCCTACCAGATGCCGGTCAACAGTGGAATTATCAAAGGCGGAGGCGATACCCGTTACATTATGAAACTGGATTTGATTAGTATTTGGGGGATTGTGATTCCGTTATCATTTGTCATGGCGTTTGTCGTGAAAGCGTCGCCGATTGTGGTGGTCTGGTGTTTGAATCTGGACCAGCTGTTTAAATGCGTGCCGGCGTTTATTAAAGTGAATTATGGGAATTGGGTTAAGAAGTTGACCCGATAAAAAAGGACTGGAGTTTTGTTATACTCCAGTCCTTCGTCTATTAATTCCAAAAATCCGTCTTCTCTTTCAACCCAATAGAACTTGCCTTAAACACAGGATCTTTCCCTTCTTTTCTCTGGCGGATATAGTCGTTCATCGCTGCCAATGCCGTCTTTCCAAGAGCCACGATCACAGGCAGGTTGATGAGTGCCATAATTCCCATTAGCACATCAGCCAGATTCCAAACCAGTCCAAAATCAAGTGTTGCGCCAACAAATACTACGATACAGGCAAACACACGGAAAATGTTCATAGCTTTCTTGCTTACTGTGCGGTTTGCAATGTAGTTGATGCAGCCTTCGCAGTAGAACAGGTTGCCGAGCAAGGTAGTAAATGCAAACAGCAGCAGTGAAAATGTAATAAAGTAAGCACCGAAAGAACCAAAATTAGAAGAAAGTGCAGTCTGTACAAATGGAGCACCTGTCAGTTCTTCGGATGGTGTGATACCGCTGCTTAAACACATCATAGCAGTTGCGGTACAGATTAAGATTGTATCGATAAATACGCTCAGCATCTGTACAAGACCCTGTTTTACCGGATGGGTAACGTCTGCAGCAGCAGCCGCATTTGGTGCGGAACCAACACCGGCTTCGTTAGAATACAGTCCTCGTTTGATACCTTGCATCAGAGCAGAACCTGCGAAGCCACCAAAGATTGCTTTGAAATCAAAAGCAGAAACAAAGATATTTTTCAGAACCATTGGAAGATTTCCAATGTTCAAAACCATGGCGATCAGAGCCATAAGAATATAAGTAACACCCATGATTGGAACCAGAATTCCGGTGACTTTAACAATTCTTTTACCGCCTCCCAGTACACAGATACCAACCAGTACAGCCAGGATAGCACCACAGATTAAAGGTACTTTGGATGTTGCAGGATCACCATAGAAACTGTATTCGGACAAACTGGAAATTAAGTTATAGGAACACAGCATATTGAAACCGACAGCGTAAGTTGCAATCAGAGCGATTGCGAAAATAATACCAAGCCAGCGGCTTTTGCATGCAGCTTCAATGTAATAAGCAGGTCCGCCGTAGCTGGAACCGTCTTTGGCACGTTTCTTATAAACCTGTGCCAGTGTACTTTCGATAAATGCAGATGCACCCCCAACGATTGCAATTACCCACATCCAGAACACGGCACCGTAGCCGCCAATCGCAATGGCATTTGCCACGCCGACAATATTTCCGGTACCTACACGGCTTGCAGTGGAAACCATCAGCGCTTCAAATGGAGAAACACTATTATCGTTATCTTTCTTTTCAGTTACCAGTCGAATGGATTCTCCCAACAGACGAAACTGTACAAATTTTGTACGAAATGTAAAATACAGACCGACTGCAAGAAGGAGAATGATCAGGAGATAACTGTACATAAAGTTGCTGATATTTTCGATTGCTTTTGAAAATAAATCGTACATGTTTAGAAATCCTCTCTTTTGCGTATTTATAGTAAATAATAACAGATTACTTGGTATTGTACCAGAGGAAATCTGTTTTTATGTATTGGATTTGAAGTTAGAACCCCTCGCGAAACAGTTGGTTTCGCGAGGGGTTTTTATTATTTTGAACCATACTTTTTATTGATAAAATAAGTCACCATAATCACACAATAAAGCAACGCAAATCCCCATGCCAGTGGGTTCGCATAACAGATGGCGAGAAATCCTGCACCGCTGACAGCGAGAACGCCCCCAACCGTTCGGCCAAGCAATTCTCCAACACCGCTCAGTACTGCATGAACACTGTAACCCATTCCCTGCAGAGTATTTCTGAAAATCATCAGTGCTCCATGGATGCAGAATAATGTACTGATGTGTGTCAGATACTGAATCGATAATGCTGCTTCTGCACTGGTGGTAGTGCCAAGTACCAGATTGGTAAATGCACCTTTTCCAAAGAAAATCACAATCCAGGCAACAACACAATACGTCCACTGAATGGTAAGTCCGGCGCGGATTCCCTGTTTGATACGGTCCGGGCGTTTGGCACCATCATTTTGTCCGGCGTAAGTTGCCATTCCCATGCCGACACTTTCCATTGGAAGCGTGAACATCTGGCGGATTTTTTCGCCTGCAGTCTGACCGGCAACAGCGATACTTCCCAGATTGTTGATGGCACTTTGCATGACAACGGCACCGATAGCAGATACAGAATATTCAAATCCCATTGGAAATCCGACAATACAAAGCTGTTTGATATGGGAACAGGAAATCTTCTTTTCTGATTTGCTGTTGGCGATGAATTCTGTTTTTGCTGCCAGCCAGTAAAGATTCAAAAGCCCACTCACAAGCTGACTGAGAACAGTAGCTAAAGCAGCTCCTGCGACACCCCATCCGAAAATTGCGATACAGACATAATCCAGTGCGATATTCAGGAAACTGGAAAACAGCAGGAAATAAAATGGATGCTGAGAATCCCCTGCCGCACGCAGTGCACTTGCAGAAAAATTGTATAAAATAGATGCCGGAATACCAAGGAAAATTACTTTGATATAAAGGGAAGCATCTGAGAAAATATCATCCGGTGTCTGAATCAGGCGAAGCAGCCAGTCAGTTCCGAGGAAAGTAAGGATTGTCATCGCAATTGCCAAAACAATGCAGAGCCAGATTCCGTTCCAATAATATTTCTTAAATTCTTTTGGTTCATTTGCACCTACCGACTGTGCCAGAGGAATTCCAAATCCTACGCAGGCTCCCTGCACGAATCCCAGAATCAAAAAGTTCAGTGAATATGTAGTACCAACAGCAGCAAGCGCATCGGTGCCAATCAGACGACCGACCATGATGGTATCTACAAAACTATAAAGCTGCTGAAATAAGGTTCCCAGTACCAATGGGATGGAAAATAATAAAATTTGAGTGATTGGACGGCCTACGGTCAGGTCCATGACTCCGTTTTTGTTTTTCATGTGTTGTTCCTTTCTCATGATTGCTAATCCTTTTCATTATAGATAGTATAGCATTGATAATAGAATAATTAAAATATATAATATAAATAGTAACATAGTTTTAAACAATGAGTTAAGGAGACCCAACATGACCTTAGATCAATTAAAATATTTCTGTGCAGCCGCGCAGTTAGGAAGTTTTAGTAAAGCTGCAAAAATGACACATGTTTCCCAACCCAGTCTGTCGATTGCTATTCAAAAACTGGAAAAAGAATTGAATGTAGACTTGTTTCAAGATAATCGCAGAGGTGCGATTTTGACAGAGGCGGGGCGGATTTTCTTTCAGGATGCTCAGAATATTTTTAATCAGGTGGAAATTGCCCAGATGCATATGGCACAGTTTGCACAAAAAGACAAAGCGGAGATTCGTATTGCTTACACCGCAGCTGTGGCTGAAGTGTACATTCCGAGATTGTTGAAAGAATTTTTGGCAAATGAAGGAAAGGGCTGCTGTATTTATTCGGATGAAATGCCGACGGATCAGATTGAGCAGGGAATCCGGGATGGAAGATTTGATTTTGGTATCGGCTCACAGATGCCGCCAAATCCAGAAATCGAACAGATACCGATTGCGTATCAAAAATTGTGTTTGTTGGTTCCATGCGAAACACAAAATCCGGAAATGTATGATAATGTTCAATCTTTACAAGATGCACCGTTAATTTGTTATCGAAAAGATTATCCGATGTATCGGCTTTTGAGTCAGCTTTTTGGACAGTGGGGAGTAGAGCCGCACATGATTCATTATGCTTACAGTGAGAGCGCAATTGCACATCTGGTAGAGCAAAATTTGGGAATTGGAATTGTGGCTGAGACAGAAGGATTGGAAAATTATCATGTGCAGATGCTTCATCCAGAATGGCTGCACGGCGGAAGACATATTTATTTGATTCGCCATCGCACACATATGGTAACAAATGCGGCAAAACAGTTGGAAAAAAGAATATTAGATGTGGTGCAGATGGACAAGTAAGTGTGTGAAATGTTAAAATATTTGCTAGAAAATAACACCAAAGAGAGGTTTCTATATGAGTTTTGTATTATCTGTGTGCAGTAAAGAATATTCTATCATGATGAGTGACGGCCGTGTGCAAAAGTATGTAGTTAATCAGGAGGCACACGAAGACTATCCAAAAGTGTTTCAGATCAGTGATAAAGTTTGTGTAGGTGTGTCGGGTGATCCGGTGGCATCTTTTTATATTTTGAAGGATTTGCAGGAATTTGATGTAAATAAATTGACCTTGGAAAGAATGAAACGAATTCTGACCAATGCGCTGAAGGAAGTTCCAATCAATATGCAAGGCGTAAAATTTGTAATCAGCGGACGCAACAAATCCAACAAGTTTATGACCTATTGTGTGGATTCTCAGAAAGATTTTGAAGAAACCGCTTACGATGTAGCGAATCTGGAACAGCCTGCAGTCGTGTATTTCGGGGGTAAGTCTGAACAAATAGCTGAAATTGTGGATAATTACATAGTAAAAACATTTCCTTGGGGAAATGTAGAAGAAGCTGAGAAACAGATGCGTGCATGTATGCTTGCTGTGGCAGCGGTGGATGACAGTGTGAATGATAATATCTATCAGATGACGGTGTTGTAATGTATAAGTTGTGTAAAACAGAACAATCTGCAAAACGCCAGAGAGAGTTTGAACTGGTGCTTTTGCGTTTGATGGAACAAAAAGAATACACAAAAATAACTATAACGGACTTGTGCAAAGAAATGAACGCCCCAAGAAAAGCATTTTACCGCTATTTTGATGGGATTGATGATGTGTTGGATGCACTTTTGGATTATGAATACCTGGAGAGCAAGAAATCAGAAGGCAGGCAGTCTATGGAAGATTTTTTTCTGTACTGGTCAAAGAAGAAAACATTGCTTGATCTGTTGGAAAAATATGGACTGAGTCCGAGATTGATTAGCAGAGCGGGTCAAATGATACTTCTGAATACTTTGGATTCTGCCAAAAATCTTTCTGTAGAAGAGATGCAAAAAATCAGTTTCTCCAGTGCGGAGGTGACGATGATGGTGCTCTGGCATCACAATGGAATGAAACAGTCACCGAGGGAAATGAGTACGGTTTTGCGGAAAACATTTGAAATACTATAAAAAGGGTTGGCGTTTGCCAACCCTTTACACTTATTTTTTAATCTTATTCAACTGACGATTCAACTGTGCATACTGTTTTTTGGAAACTTTAGCCAGTGGAATAATTGGACTGTCAATCTTAACAAATCCAACCATATCGCGCAGCGCTGTCAGGGTAGAAACACCTGTCAGGTCGCCATTTTTCATACACCAGCCTTTTACGATTTTCAGACATTCTTCATTGCTGAGCAGAATTTCCAGTGTGTCATCGATAGAATAATATCCGTCAATGATTTCGATTTCATCGCTGTCAGAATCATCGACAATTTCATCAAACCAGTTGCCAATCTGCAATGCTTCTGCCAGGTCTGGGATGGTATAAGCATCGTTATGTTTGTCGACACCATTTAATGTGATAGTATCTTCCAGATTACCGGATTTTGCTGTGATGGTATTTGCACCTAATTCTTTCATCAGTGCAATATCTTCTTCGTGATCTTCTTTTGACAGCGCCCATCCTTTATCCTGACGGTCCTGATGACGGCTTACTCCGCGAAGCGGAACATTTTTGCCGTTCAGCCAGAAACCGGTATTTGGGTCAACGTTGAAAGAATGGTATCCATAGGTTACTTCTACCGTATCTAACACTTCTTCCCCTTTTACAATGCTTGCGACTGCTGTATAGCAATAAGGGTCTTCTATACCGTGCCACAGATGTGGTTCGTCCACTTCGATAAGCAGATGAGTGTGGGCAGAAGCTTCTACACCGCCGCGTCCAACAACATTTCCTTCGGCATCTTTCAGTTCCACAGCAATTACTGCACCGTCAGCATTTACAGGGAAAAGGTCCAGACGGGTATTTCCTGTACAATGTGGTGTTACAAATACGCCGGAAGTACCATCTTTGAGCAGGTCAAAATGTGTTTCACCTACTTCAATGAAATTTACATCACGGTACAGACCGCCGTAGAATGTAAAATCGGCCTGCTGTGGATAAATGTCACTGATGGCATTGCTGACTGCGACGGTCAGTACATTGCCTTCTTTTTTCATGGCTGGTGTCAGGTCATAACGGAAAGTGGAAAATCCACCTTTGTGTGTGCCCAGTTCACGTCCGTTGAAGTATACGGTTGCTACGTGGTTGGCACCCTGAAACTCGATATACTGTTTTTTGCCTGCTGTTGGGTTTGGAAGGTCGATTTTGTAGGTTCCCACACCTCTCCAGTAGTCATTTCCGCCATCCTGGCCGTCCAGATTGTTCCATGTGTGCGGCAGAACGACTGGCATCAGTTCTTCGCCCCATTTTGCAAAACGGGCCTGTGTTATACGTTTGATGTCTCTCACTTTTTGTTCCTCCTTTTCTTTGGTACTTTTATCTTATCAAAGGTCAGAAGCTCATAAGAGGGTCAAAGAGGGGCATTTGTGACACTACGATACAAAAATCAGGTTATGGATTTTGGGAAAAATAGACAATCTACGGAAAATTTGGCATGAAAGCATAGTGCCAAAACCATTTTTCTATTGATTGAAAAATGACAGCATTGCCCAGTATAATAAAGGTACATATATCAGTTCTAAAAATGAAAATATAGGGAAAACAATTGTGAACGAAAGCGGTTTCAATAGAAGGGAGAAACGTATGATTATAACAGTAACAATGAATCCAGCAATTGATAAAACAGTAGAAATCGGAACATTTCAGCATGGAGGCCTGAACCGTATCCGGAAAGTGGAATACGATGCAGGCGGAAAAGGAATTAACGTATCAAAAACCATCCGTGAGTTAGGAGAAAGCTCCGTAGCGACAGGATTTCTTGGCGGAAATGGCGGAAGAACAATTGAACATGTTCTGAAAGAAAAAAATATCACATGTGATTTCATCTGGGTAAATGGAGAAACAAGAATCAATACAAAAGTATTTGAAACAAATGGAGCTTTGACGGAGCTGAATGAACCAGGACCGTCCATTTCCAAAGAACAAATGGACGATTTGATTCAAAAACTGGAAGGGTACGCGAATAAAGATACACTTTTCGTATTGTCAGGAAGCATTCCTGCAGGTGTGGATAAAGGAATTTATGCAGACATTATTCGCCTGGTACATAACAAAGGTGCGAAAGTATTACTGGATGCGGACGGAGAATTGTTTAAGAGAGCCTTAGAAGCAGGTCCGGATATTATCAAACCAAACCGCGTAGAGCTGGAAGAATACGCTGGTATCGAAGGAAATGCAACAGAAGAACAGCTTCTTGCAATTGCAGAGGATTTCCAACAGAAAGGAATCGAAACCATTGCCATTTCCATGAGAAAAGAAGGTGCGATGTTTGGGGTTGGAGATACATGTGTCAGATGTCCGGCACTTTCTGTAAAGGCACATTCCACTGTAGGTGCAGGAGATGCAATGGTCGCTTCTTTAGCATATGCATGGGAACAGAAATTGGAAACAGACGAGATGATTCGCCTTGGTATGGCGGTGTCCGCAGGGGCAGTTACTACAATCGGAACAAAACCACCAACAAAAGATTTAGTAGAAAAGTTAAAAGAGCAGGTTATCATAGAAAGAATGAGGAAATAGAAAATGAAGACGAAAGCAATTTGCAGGTGTAATCGTAGAAGTTGGTGAAAAATGGAAAGACCAGTTCAAATCGGGCCAGAAATTTGCACAGCAGCCAGCGGTAAACTATAAAGGAAGCCTTGCTTTTCCTGGATATTCCTACGAATTCTTCGGCGGCGCTTGTACTTACTGCATCATCCCTCACGAAGTAATGGAATTGGGTGCAGTAAGCTACGGAATCCAGTACAAAAATAAACCAAAACGCATCGTAGTAACAGACATCAGCGATGAAAAAATCAAACGTGCCAAAGAAGTGATTCCAGAAGAAACAGCAGCAAAAAATGGCGTAGAACTTCAGTACGTAAATACTGCAGCAATGGCAGATCTGATCAAAGAATTGATGGATATCACAGAAGGACACGGATTCGATGGTGCATTTGTATACATTCCAAACCATCAGGTAGTGGAAATGGCAGACAATCTGCTGGCATTTGACGAACAGATTGAAGTAGGTATGATGATGGAAACTCCAGCCAGCGTTCTCCTGGCAGAAGAATTCGCAAAAGAAGCGGATTTCTTCAGTATTGGAACCAACGATTTGACACAGTATCTTCTGGCAGTTGACAGAGGAAACAAAAAAGTAGCGGACCGCTACGACTACATGCATCCGGCAGTAGTAAATGCCATCCGCCAGATTATCAACGCAGGTCACAAAGAACAGATTAAAGTCGGTATGTACGGAAAATGCAAGCAGGGACCCCGCAAAGTAGAAAAAACGGGGTCTGGTAAGTGGGAAAATTTGTATGGACCCTTCGAAGCCTCAAAAAAAGCAAAAAAGAGGAATATTTGAAGTGAAATAGGGTCTGGAGTTGGAAAAAAATTACCGAGACCCCCAAATGCCCAATACGATGTAAAAAATCATAGTGAAAAAAGATAGAAATCAAAAGGAATCTCCCAGACATGATATCTGAGAGATCCTTTTTGATTTATATGAGGAAATTCTAAAAATTAATACATTAAAACATCGAAATCACCGACTGCCGTTCCACAATCTCTACATCCATCACCACATTGGATGGTTTGGACAGGGTTCCGGTCTGTATCTTTTCCAGAAGCATCCTTGTAGCGGTCATGGCTTTTTTCTGGATGTCCTGTGAAATAGAAGTCAATTTTGGCGAAGTGAACTGACAAATCTGCAGGTTATCGTATCCGGTCACGGATAGATCAATCGGGATACGGAAACCACTCAGACGAGCTCCTTCCATAATGCCGGCAGCACAGATATCCGCGGTTGTGACAGCAGCAGACAGGTAATTGGATGAATCAGCAATTTTCTTTCCGGCAGCAATGCCACCTTCGTAAGTCGGCGGATAGCGGAAAATATATTCAGGGCGGAATGGGATTCCGCTCTCTTTTAATGCTCTTTTATATCCCTCCAGACGTTTTGTCAACAATGGGTTTCCTTCGTAATCAGCTACAAATGCGATATGGGAATGACCATGGTTAATAACGTATCTCGTAGCAAGATACAATCCCTTTTCGTCATCAGAACAAACATTGATAATATTGTCATAAGGAACGTAGCTATCAAAAACAGCGATTGGACAATTGGTTTTTTTGCTGAATTCGCCAAGAACATTCTCAAAGTCAGGGTACAAGAAAATGATGCCGTCCAGATTCCAGTTTTTCAGAAGCTGATCCAGTTCGTCCAGATCATGAATGGAGCGGAGCATGGAATAGTAACCGTGTTTACGAAGTTCATGTTCAATCGTACCGATCATGGTGCTTACGTATGGGTTTTCCAAAACATTGGTATCCAGATCTCCGGTTGCGCGGGCGGAGATAACGATAGCAATGATGTTGGATGATTTATTGGTGAGGCTTCGGGCACTCATGTTTGGAACATAATTGTATTCCTGAATAATTGCGTTAACTTTTTCGATTGTCTTGGCAGATACGCGGTTATGCTTACCGTTGATGACGTTGGAGACTGTCATCATGCTGACACCGGCTTTGTCTGCGATATCTTTTAAAGTCATGTAAACCACCTCTTTAAAATTATTTATCCGTTTATTTTCATATAAGTATGAATTATTCTAAACTGGAGCTAAAGTTTAAGTTTAAAGTTAGTTTTAAATCTCGAGTTTAAAGTTTAATAAATCTATTCGTTCTAAAAATATATGCGTGTATTATACTCCTTTTAAACCTTAAAATCAACTAAATTATTCTGATATGTGCATATTTCACAAAATACACACACGAAAAATGTTAAAAAGGTTAAAAATAATATCATGTATTGACAAATTACATGAGTAGTGGTACTTTAATATTAGATTTAGCGCTAAACCAAATAAACAAACGAACGAGTTCAAAAAGTACAACAGTACACCCCAAAAAGCGAATGGATTTTGGAAGTGCAAATGAAAGTCCAGTCGCTGAAAACAAAAAATTATAAAGGAAGGTTTATATCATGAAAAAGAGATTGATTGCAGCAATGATGGTTGCTTGTTTAGCAGTTACAGGTCTGGCTGGATGCGGATCAAACAAGTCAGAAGAAACAGCTACAACAAACGCTGACGTACCTACAGAACCATTTGGAGATACTATTAAATACGACCCAACAGTAGAAATCAACGAAGGTAAAGATATCACAGTTGAACTTTGGGAATGGGGCAGTGACGAATTGTTCCAGAAAGCAATTGATGGATACACAGCGATTCATCCAAACGTAACAATTAAACTGGTAAACAACCCATGGGAAGATTACTGGACAAAACTTCCACTGGCACTGGATGGAGAAAATGGACCAGCTATTTTCAACGTACATAACAGCTACCATGAAAACCTGATCAACTACATGGCTCCACTGGATATCGCTCTGGAAGATTTACAGGCTGACTTTACTGGTGTAGATGCTCACGTAATCGACGGCGAAGTTTACTACATTGACTACGGTATGATGACAGGAACTGTTTACTACAACAAAGATATGTGGGAAGCAGCAGGTCTGACAGATGCTGATATCCCAACAACATGGGATGAAATGATTGAAGTTGCTCAGAAACTGACAATCAAAGAAGGCGACACAATCGTTCAGGCTGGTTTGAACTTCAACGATGCTATGCATGACAACTATTTATTAGGTGTGAACTATCAGTTAGGTGAAAACCTGTTCCAGGAAGATGGCGTTACACCAAACGTTAACTCCGATGCTATGAAACAGGTACTGCAGATGCTGGTTGATATGTACGATGTATACGGAGTTGGTTCTAAAGACTTCGGTGAAAAAGGTGCTGACAGCTTTGGTCAGGGAATGTCCGCTATGGTTATCCAGTGGGGTCATTTCTACAACACACTGAACACAACATGGCAGGATATCAACTTTGGTGTATTTGAAATCCCAACATTCGATGGTAACCCATACGCTTACAACCGTTACAACGGTGAATCTACATTTGGTGTAAACAAAAACGCTCCAGAAGATCAGCAGGCAGTTGCTCAGGACTTCATCAAATACTTCCTGGCAAACGATGAACTGCAGGTAGAATTTAACCTGGCTATGAGTACATTCCCAGCTAAAAAATCTCTGGCAGACAACGAACAGATTCTGGCTAACCCATCTCTGGCTGTACTGTCTGAACATATTGACAAATACATCTGGCCAGGCCCAATGCCATCTACAATGGAAACTTCTCTGAAAACAGCTGCTCAGGAAGTATTCTACAACGGTGTTGACATTGATACAGCATTGAACAATGCACAGGACAATATCATCAGAGATATGGCAAGTAGCAGCTTTACATCTGTAGAAAGTCTGTACGCATACGCTGAATAATTCAGTCTGATACAAAATAATCTTGGATAAAAAGAAACTTGTAAACGGGATGTCGAAGCAATTCGGCATCCCCGCTATATAGAGAGAGGGAGGTTCCCAGATGTTTAAAAAATCACATCCACTGCAAAGTAAAAGCGAAATTATCCTTCGTAATATTGTAGTGATTGCAATGGTAGTATTCTTTACCGTATTTCTGGTAGTTCCAATCGGAATTGCATTTGCGGGAAGTTTCCATGAATGGAACCCTTTAAGTGGAACATACAAATTCCTGGGATTAAAAAACTATATCGATGTATTTAAAAGCGAATTGTTCCGTACATCCGTTGTAAATACAGCTATTTTTTCTGTAGTAGTTATTATTTTCCGTGTTGGGTTAGGTTTGGCAATTGCTTACGCAATTTATTCCACTTTCGTTAAATACAAAAGCTTTTTCCGTGCAGTATACTACATGCCGGTTGTAACACCAATGGTAGCCGTAGCATTTGTATGGAAATTCATGTATAACCCACAGATTGGTACCATCAACCAGATCTTCAATCTTGATATCAACTGGCTGATGAATCCCAAAACAGCACTTTTGGCTGTTATAATCATGACAATCTGGAAAGATTTTGGTTACGCAGTTGTAATGTATATGGCTGGTCTGTATTCCTTACCATCTGACGCATTGGAAGCAGCAAAAGTTGACGGTGCAAATGCATGGCAGACATTCCGCTATATTACACTTCCACTGTTGAAACCAATGACATTATTCGTTGTTATCACATCCATTATTTCTTATATTCAGGCATACGTACAGATCCTGATTATGACAGAAGGTGGACCTGGTACAACAACTTACCTGGCTTCTTACATTATTTATGACGAAGCTTTCGTAAAATACAACTTTGGTTATGCATCTGCATTATCCTTTGTATTGTTTATTATCACTGCAGTATTAACATGGTTATCCTTCAGGGTTTCCGGATCAGAAGAATAGGAGGAATCGGATATGAGAAAGAAAATAGGTACTATTGTAGTAAATGCGATTCTCCTTCTGATGGGATTGGTTACTGTATATCCATTCGTATGGATGGTATTCTCTTCCTTCAAGAAAAACAGTGAAATCATGGCGCTGGAGCAGCAGCTTCTGCCAAAAGAATTCATCATTGATAACTATATCAATATGAATGAACGCTTCAATTTCATGCAGTTCTTTGCAAACAGTTTATTTGTAACACTGGCAATCACACTGTTGGTTGTTTATACAAGTACACTTTGCGGATTTGTACTTAGTAAATACAGATTCAAAGGAAGAAATCTTCTGTTTGGTTTCGTACTGGGAACAATGATGATTCCATGGTGCGTAACTATCATTCCAAAATACACAATGGTTCAGTCTTTTGGCTGGATGGACAGCTACAAAGCTCTGATCATTCCGGCAATGTTCAGTGGTTTTGGTATCTTCAATATGAAACAGCATATTGAAACTCTTCCGGATGAAATTCTGGAAGCTGCACGAATTGACGGTGCAAATGAATTTTATATTTTCCATAAAATTATTTTCCCAATGGCGAAAAACGGAATTTCCAGTATCGCAATTTTCCAGTTCTTGTGGGCTTGGGAAGATTACCTGTGGCCATACCTGGTAATTAACTCCAAAGAAAAACAGTTATTGGCAGTAGGTTTGAAAATGTTCAGTGGTCAGTATTCCACAGACTACGGCGCATTGTTCGCTGCGACAGCAATTTCTATCATTCCTGTTCTGGTAATCTACCTGATCTTCCAGAAACAGTTTATTGCAGGTATTGCTTCATCCGCAGTTAAAGGTTAAATAAGAAAGAACTGCTGTATACTCTTTCGTACCCTCACATACATACCCCTGGAAGAGGTACGGCAGTTCATTAAAAAAATAAAATGCAGGAGGATAATATTCATGCAAGATATTTATAAAGTAGAAACTCGTCCTCTGGCGATGAAAGAAAATATGGTACAGGGTGATAAATATCGTATCACCATGCTGACCGAAGGCTTAGTACGTCTGGAATATTCCGAAGATGGAATTTTCGAAGACAGAGCAACGCAGTTTGCATTTTACAGAGATTTTCCAAAAGCAGATTTTCGTGTAGTAAAAACCGAAGATGGTATTGAAATCCATACATCCCGTATTCACCTGATTTATAACGAAAAATCCTTCTCCTCCTTTGGATTGAGTATACAGGTGAAAGGGAACCTCAGTGCATATCACAGCATCTGGCGTTACGGTGAAGGCGGATGTCCTTCCTTCCTTACAGACTTAAAAGGAACAGCAAGAACCCTGGATATGGCTGACGGTGAAATTCCTCTGGAATCCGGAATTATCAATTCCACCGGTTATGCTACTTTAGATGATAGTAAATCTCAGGTACTTTTGGAAGATGGCTGGATCGAACCTCGTAAAAAAGGAATCGAAGATATCTATTTCTTCGGATATGGACACGACTACAAAGAAGCCTTAAAAGATTTTTATTATCTGAGCGGCAATACACCAATGCTTCCAAGATTTGCACTTGGTAACTGGTGGAGCCGTTATTACAAATACACAGAAGATTCCTATATGGAATTGATGGAACGATTCGACAAAGAAAATCTGCCATTTACCGTAGCAGTTATTGATATGGACTGGCATCTGGTTGACATCGATCCAAAATACGGAAGTGGCTGGACAGGTTATACCTGGAACAGAGAGTTCTTCCCAGACCCAGAACGTTTCCTGAAAAAATTACATGACCGTGGAATGCGTACTACACTGAACGTACACCCAGCAGATGGAGTTCGCGCGCACGAAGAAATGTATGTGGAAATGGCAAAAGAAATGGGTGTGGATTATGAAAATGAAGATCCAATCATCTGTGACCCAGCAAGTCCAAAATATCTGGAAAATTATTTCAAATATCTACATCATCCAAGAGAAGAAGAAGGTGTGGATTTCTGGTGGATTGACTGGCAGCAGGGAAGTCAGTGTAAGGTAGAAGGTCTGGATCCATTGTGGATTCTCAACCACTTACATTTCCTTGACAGCAAACGAAATGGCAAACGTCCAATGACATTCTCCAGATACGCAGGTCCTGGAAGCCACCGTTATCCAATCGGATTCTCCGGTGATACCTGGATTACATGGGAATCTCTGGATTTCCAGCCATACTTTACATCTTCTGCAACCAACATTGGTTACGGATGGTGGAGCCATGACATCGGCGGCCACATGGGCGGCTACAAAAACGATGAAATGGCAACCCGTTGGGTACAGAGCGGTCTGTATTCCCCAATCATGCGTCTGCACAGCTCCAGCAGTGAATTCAATGGAAAAGAACCATGGAGATTCAAGAAGGAAGCAGAAATCGCGATGGGCGATGCACTTCGTCAGCGTCATCAGATGATGCCTTATCTGTACACCATGAACTACAGAGCTTACAAAGATTCTACACCATTGGTTATGCCAATGTATTACGATTATCCGGAAGAACAGGCCGCATATCAGGTGAAAAATCAGTTCATGTTCGGAAGCGAGCTGCTGGTTGCTCCGATTACCAGCAAACGCTTCGAAGGATTGAACGTGGCAGAGATTAAAACATGGCTGCCAGAAGGAACCTGGTATGACATTTACACAGGCATGATGTATGACGGAAATCGTACCCTGAATATGTATCGTGATCTGAATTCTATCCCGGTACTTGCAAAAGCAGGGGCAATCCTCCCATTTACTGACGAAATCAGTGGTGTGGAAGCTTCCAAAAACCCTTCCAGTCTTAGACTGAAAGTATATGCAGGGGCAGACAACAGCTTCGAACTGTACGAAGATGACAACGAAACCTGCGCATATGAAAAGGATGATTGCGTAAAAACAACATTTACGTATACAGAAAATGAAATTGTGGAATTTGTGATCGGTGCTGCAAAAGGAAATCTTTCACTGATTCCAGAAGAAAGAAGTTACGTAGTGGAAATGACAGGATTTAAAAATGCATCTGACAAACAGTTGGTAGTAACCGTTGATAATCAGATGACAAAAGCAGTTGTTTCTTATGATAAAAAGAAACATGCGCTGATCGTTCAGATTCCTGCAACAAGCGTAACAAAAGAAATTAAAATCAGAATCGATAAAGAATTACGTCAGACAAAGAATAACGTACAGGAAAACAGCTTTGCTTTCCTGAACCAGGCAGAAATTGATTTCTGGCTGAAAGATCAGATATATGCGGTAATTCAAAATGAAAACAGAATTCCAGTCCTGATTGCACAGCTGCAGGCAATGGGACTTGAAGAAAAGCTTTTGGCAGTTTTGATGGAAATGATCACAGCCAAAACCTGCTAAAGCAAATATGAAATGAACTCCTTTTTATCTGACCCTCGTACGTGAAAGGCTGCTTTGCGTGCGGGGGTCAGACCCCTTTTTATAGATAAAGGAGTCAAAAATATCATACTAAGAAGTCATGTGTCTTACGTGTAAAAAACAAAAAAACTGGTATACTTTTAAATGGGAAGAAAGTCATACAAAAAAAAGAAAATTCGCAATAAGAAAAGCGAATCATGAATCTGGACAATCAGGAATCAGATACCTGGAAGAACAGGAAAACAGCAGAACAGGAGGTCTTTGGCATATGGAATTTCAAACAGAATTAAGAACAATTGAAGATGCGGTAAAATTAGTAAACAAACTGGAACATTATGAATGCAAAGCGCAGGCATTGATAGATGATAGGATGCTGGATGCCAGATCTTTGATGGGACTGCTGGAATTTGGAATAGGAAGAAATATTCGAATTGTGGTTCGATCTGAGATAAATGAAATGATGAAAGGTGAGCTGTCGGCGTTTATGATGGCGTAAGGATAAAATAAGAGAAAGGTTCTTTTTATTTCCCGGAATGATGAAGAGGGGGATGAAAAGAACCTTTTTTTGTTGGGGGAAGAGAAAAATGCAAGAGAACTGTATAGGTTCCTATGGAAAATGCAAGTGGGCAGAAAAATTCAGAAGAAAAATGACAAAAAGTACATAAATCACATAAAAATAACAGATGAAAAAACAATGAATATCTAATACTTTGGTATGAAGAACTAATACTATGAAATGTTATAATGATTTCAAATATAATGATGGTTTGTATTTTAATTAGTAGAGAAATAATGTATATATTCTATTAATGAGCATTGTTTTTTGTAATGAATTCAGATAAAATCTTTAATACAACTATTGGAAAGAAAGGTGATTCTATTGTCAAAAGAGTTTGATATTTCACAATTTGATGAATACAGAGAAGATAACAGAAGAGAAGTGAAAAGAGCAAATGGTGGGCTGCCGGTTTCTTTATGGGATACTTATTCAGCTTTTGCAAATTGCTATGGCGGAGTCATTATTCTTGGTGTTAAAGAAGAAAAAGATGGAAGTTGGAAAACTACCGGATTACAAAACGAGGCAAAATTACGTAAGGATTTTTGGGATACAATAAATAATCCGAAAAAAGTAAATATCAATTTGCTGTCAGATGACGATGTGGAAACCTATACAGTTGGTGAGAAGAAAGATGTAATTATGGTTATTTATGTACCAATGGCTAAAAGAGAGCAAAAACCAGTGTATATTAATAACGATATTTTTAATGGCACTTTCCGTAGAAATTTTGAAGGAGATTGTCATTGTACAAGATTACAAGTAAAGGCAATGCTTCGCGATCAAACAGAAAGAACCAGGGATATGGAAGTCCTTGATAAAGTACCGATGACCGATTTGAATTATGATACAATTCGTGGATATCGAAATAGCCATAGAACCTTGAAAAAAGGACACCCATTTGAACGTCTTGATGATTATGAATATTTAAGAAGTATTGGAGCTGCAGCTATTTCTGATGAGGATGGACAGCTACATCCAACGGCAGCTGGAATGCTGATGTTCGGAGATGAGTACAATATTGTTAGGCATTTTCCGGAATACTTCCTGGATTATAGAGAAGAACTGGATCCTACTATGCGTTGGACAGATCGTTTACAGTCTAGTTCTGGGGAATGGTCAGGGAATGTATGTGATTTTTATTTTAGAGTTTATAATAAGATTATTAAAGATATCAAAGTTCCATTTAAAATGGTAGGAGGGGAACGTGTTGATGATACTCCGGTGCATAGAGCTCTTCGAGAAGCATTAGCGAATTGCCTGATTAATGCAGATTATCATGGTGTATGTGGAGTAGTAATCAGAAAAGACCAGAATAAAATTGTTTTTGCAAATCCAGGATATGTCAGAACTGGGAAAAAGCAAATGCGCCTAGGTGGAGAGTCTGATCCACGTAATAAGTCGCTTATGAAAATGTTTAATCTCATCAATATCGGTGAACGTGCCGGAAGTGGTGTTCCGAATATTTTCAATGTGTGGAACGACGAAGGGTTTGTAGAACCAGTGATTGACGAAAGATTTGATCCGGACAGAACAGTGTTATCACTTTCGTTTGATAAAAAACAAGCGAAGAAAACAAGCGATAAAAAACAAGCGAAGAAAACAAGCGATAAAAAACAAGCGAAGAAAACGATAGAAAATATCCAAAAAATTAAGAAATATCTTGAACAGCATGGAGAATCTAAAACCAATGATATAGCAATGAGTATTGAATTGAGTCCTGCAAGAACAAGGGCACTGCTTAATGCAATGGAAGAAGTTGAATCAATTGGAGGAAATACGAATAGAACGTATCGATTGAAATAAAATTTGCAGCATTGCGGTAGCTAAATAAATTCATAAGCTCTATATCCCCCGCATACACTGTAAAAACACGTCTTCGGAGGCTTATCCTTGAAGGATTATATCGAAGAAAGAGCAGTAGAAATTGCCAATTATATTGTAGAAACAAAAGCGACAGTGCGGAGTACGGCGAAGAAGTTTGGGGTTAGTAAGAGTACGGTACAT
>JAXJUX010000160.1:0-5540 GCA_036308845.1 Ruminococcus sp. | reverse complement strand
AATACGGACACCGTTATCTATTCATTTAACAAAATCGTCAAATTATTCCTGGAATGTAATCCAAATACCTGCGAAATGCTCGGGCTGGATGGGGATCAGTACCTGATCAAAACGCCGCTCGGTCAGGAATTGATCGACAATACCCGTTTATTTCTGTCCAAACGGGCGATTAAATCATTCGGCGGCTACGCAAGCGCCCAGCTTCGTCGCCTGCAAAATGCACTTGCCAGAGATTCGATGCCGCAACCAGAACGGGAACAGCATATTTTACGCTCCGTTCTCAATGCACTGGATGATTTTAACCGCAGATACAGTACGCCAGATCATGGCACTATCAAACTTTATATTGACCAGGCTGTTACACCAAACCTGGAAACAGAAATCTTTGTGGACGCCAACTATACGCATTTTCCATTGCGCGAATATGAAAAGCAATTTTCTACCTTGAACATGGTCATTCGCGAATATGATAAAATCGGCAAACGTAATAAGAAAAAAGACGATAATCATTTGAACAAACACGCCATGCATCTGATTCGCCTGTTTATGATGGCAATTGATATTCTGGACAAAGGGGTTATCAAAACACATCGGGTTGATAATCTGGATTTGTTATTAAAAATCAGAAACGGGTATTTCCAGAGGGAGGACCATACCTATACACAGGAATTTTATGATATTTTAGCTCATTATGAAAGTGAACTGGAACGCGCTGCCAAACATACCATTTTGCCGGATAATCCGGACATGGAAAAAGTAGCTGCTTTTGTAGAACGAGTAAACAGAAAGGCAATTGACGGTGATTATTAATGGACATAAAAGGAATCATACAGGAAAAACTGGCTGAAATCGAAGAAAAAGAACACATAAAAATTCTGCTCGCCGTAGAATCCGGCAGCCGCGCCTGGGGATTTGCATCTCCGGACAGCGATTATGATGTGCGTTTCATCTATGTACGCCCTTTTAAAGAGTATTTGCATCTAAATGAACAAAAGGATTTCATCGAATGGCAGTTGGATGATGTGCTGGACATCAATGGATGGGATATCAACAAAACCCTCATCCAATTCAGAAAAGGAAATGCCACGCTTTTCGAGTGGAGCAATTCCCCTGTTGTTTATCAAAAAGATCCTTTATGGGATACCATCTATGAGACAGCCAAAAACTATTTTTCAGCAAAATCCAGCCTGTATCATTATTATGGAACGGCAAGAAATACCTTCGAAGGCTATCTTCAAGGAGAAAATGTAAAATACAAAAAATATTTTTATGCTCTCCGCCCTTTGCTGGCATGCAAATATATCGATGAACATAACTGTCCGCCGCCTGTTTTATTTGATAAACTGCTTCAGATGGAACTTCCGCAGGAACTTCGGGAAGGAATCGATCATTTATTGGAGCTGAAAAAAGTGACGGATGAAAAAGATTTGAATCCACAGATTCCAGTTATTTATGAATTTATCAAAAAAGAATTAGAAGTTCGAAAAGTTATGGCCGATACCATGAAAGACGACCATAATAAAGATTGGGATGCGTTGAATGCGCTGTTTTTTGACATTATTATGAAATAATTTTATACTTATCATTTCATAGAACCCGACTTAGTTAAAACAAACCACAACTACGCATCTATGAAAGAGTATACTCCAAACGAAACAAATTGCGCCCGAGAGTTTAAGTAGCATGTTTAACATTTTCTCAAAAGTCTATGTTTTCGTAAACGTAACTTATAAGGAAATACGTAAAACACACAGCAAAAACTACCGGGCGCCATTTGTTTCGTGAGGATGGAAGTATTCATATGCAATTTCAAAGGCATGGGGTATAGTGAGTCTGAAAATCCAGTGCTTACTAAGACTTTGGCGCGAAGGCGTTCCTGAGCGTCAATTAGTCGCAGTTAGCACTTAGTTGAAGACGAACGGCCTGTCTTTGAAATTGCATATGAATACTTCCTTTTTCCCCTCACGAATTACAAACAAGCCTTTATTTTAATATGCTCTTCCCCAATAAACCATTTTCTTCGCTGGTTTTCCACAACATACACATGTTGGTGCCAATTCTTCCTGTTCAAATGGGATACAGCGGGATGTTGCAGCTACATCTTCTTTGATCTTGTCTTCACAAGCCTGATCTCCACACCACATAGCTTTTACGAAACCTGGTTTGTTTTCAACAGTATCAAGGAATTCTTCGTAATTTGTTGCTGTATAAGTATGTTCTTCACGGTGTGCTCTTGCTGTTTCCAGCATTTCTTTCTGCATAGTTTCCAGAATTTCTGGTACTTTTACAGCCAGGTCATCGATGCATACAACGATTTTTTCTCTTGTATCACGGCGAACAACAACAGCCTGGTTTGCTTCGATATCTTTTGGACCACATTCGATACGAACTGGAATACCACGCATTTCCTGTTCGGAGAATTTGAATCCTGGGCTCTTATCTGTAGCATCTGTTTTTACGCGAACGCCTGCTGCTTTCAAAGCTGCTTCCATTTCTGCTGCTTTATCCAGAACGCCTGCTTTTTTCTGCTGGATTGGAACGATCATAGCCTGTACTGGGGCGATTCTTGGTGGCAGTTTCAGACCACTGTTGTCTCCGTGTACCATTATGATAGCGCCGATCAGACGAGTTGTCATACCCCAGGATGTCTGGTGTACATACTGTAATTTGTTCTGTTTGTCTGTGTACTGGATGCCAAATGCTTTTGCAAATCCATCACCGAAGTTGTGGCTTGTTCCGGACTGCAGAGCTTTTCCATCGTGCATCAGAGCTTCAATTGTGTAAGTAGCTTCTGCACCAGCAAATTTTTCTTTGTCTGTCTTACGACCTTTTACAACCGGGATTGCCAGAACCTGTTCCAGAAAATCAGCATATACGTTCAGCATCTGAATGGTTCTTTCTTCTGCTTCTTCTGCTGTTGCATGTGCTGTATGACCTTCCTGCCACAGGAATTCACGGGAACGAAGGAATGGACGGGTTGTCTTTTCCCAACGAACTACAGAACACCACTGGTTATATAATTTAGGCAAATCTCTGTGAGACTGAATATCTTTAGAATACAGATCGCAGAATAATGTTTCAGAAGTAGGTCTTACGCAAAGACGTTCCTGCAGTGGTTCCAGACCACCATGTGTAACCCATGCTACTTCTGGTGCAAATCCTTCTACGTGATCTTTTTCTTTCTGAAGCAGACTTTCTGGAATGAACATTGGCAGATATACATTTTCTACGCCTGTTTCTTTGAATCTTCTGTCCAGCTCGCTCTGGATGTTTTCCCAGATTGCGTATCCTGCCGGTTTGATTACCATACAGCCTTTTACGCTTGTATAGTCTACCAGCTCTGCTTTTTTCACAACGTCAGTATACCATTGCGCAAAATCCTCTTCCATTGATGTAATCGCTTCAACTAATTTCTTGTCTTTTGCCATGATAATTCTCCTTTTCCATTTTGTTTCATTTTATAAATGAATTAAAATATCTCTTTTGGTATGATTGTATTTGTAATACCGAACACCGGCAGCATCCATCAAACGCTTAGAAGCGCGTACGCTGTCACTGTCCGGATATTTATCCAATTCATAAATTACGGTCTCAATACCGCTTTGAATAATCGCTTTTGCACACTCGTTGCAAGGAAACATGGAAACATACAGTTTTGCCCCTTTCAACGATTCCCCCTGATAATTCAAAATCGCATTTAATTCACTGTGAGTCACATACAGATATTTGGTTTCCAACGGATCCCCTTCTCTTGCCCATGGAAATTCGTCATCGGAACATCCCTTTGGAAATCCATTGTATCCCATAGACAAAATCTTATTATCTTTACTCACAATACAACATCCCACCTGAGAATTTGGGTCTTTGGAACGCATCCCTGCCAGCTTGGCAACACCCATAAAATATTCGTCCCAGGTAATATAATCCGTTCTTTTCCCTGACATGAGCAAGACCTCCCCAAAATCAATACTTATTCTGCTTCAATCAGGTTAATTCTGCGGATGTGTCTTTCATCATTGGAAAATGGTGTTTCCAGGAAAGTTTCTACAATCTTAGTTGCAAGTCCAGGACCTACTACACGTCCGCCCATTGCCAGAATGTTTGCATCGTTGTGTTCTCTTGTTGCCTGTGCACAGAAGCAGTCTGTACATAATGCAGCACGAATTCCAGGAATTTTATTTGCTGCGATAGAAATACCAATACCTGTTCCACAAATCAGGATTCCTTTGTCGCATGTTCCATCCAAAATCGCATGTGCAACTTTTCTTGCATATTCAGGATAATCTACAGATGCTGTAGAATAGCATCCAAAATCTTTGTATTCAATACCTTTCTGTTCCAAAAATTTTAAAACTTCCTGTTTCAGTTCAAATCCGCCATGATCGCATCCAATCGCTACCATATTATCGTTCCTCCTCATTATTTAATCTAATTACCAGTTTTCTAATTAAAAGTTCCATTTCGGTATAAAATTGTTTGTATGCAGCCACTGACTGTCCAAACATATCGGGGATATCACCTTTTTCACCCACATATTCCATCAAACTGTATACATGGGGCGCATTTTCATAATTTTCCCAGATTTTCGATTTTTGTCCATCTTCCATGGTCAAAATTAAAACATCGTCGCCAATATCTTCCTGCTCCAATTGCGTAGCCGTGTGCGTAAATGCTTCATATCCGTCTTCCGCCATAACCTCCTCGGCCTTTGGCGCAATCGGTTCTGGAAAAAGCACTACCAGGCCACGGGATTTTATCTTCATTGGATTCGTCAGAAATTTGCGTTTTAAGATTAACTTCGCAATGGGTGCTCTGCAATTATCATTGTTATCTACAAAAATCAATGTTTTATACCGTGCTGCCATGTTACTTCCATTCCTCTCGCCTCTGTCACCATATGATGCAAAAGCATATGCTGTTATTCGATGCTAAACAAGAATCCTTTGCTGACCTGCCGCCTTCAAAAGACGATTCATGATTGCCTGTCCCATCTGCGGGGTATCAAAAGATTCCGAATAAATATAATCCACTCCGCTGTCATCAAACTCGCGAAGTACGCTAAACAAATGCTGGGCAATGCTTTCTTCATGCATTCTTGTCCCAATACTTTTTACAATTCCCTGCGGATATGCCGTTACGCTTTCATCCGTCGCTATAATACCAACCTTGCAGCCGGCATCCATTTTTTCTTTTGTCAGTTCTCTGATCTTCTTTTGTACATTTTCCGGATTCCCTTCCACTACCAGAAGTTCTGCCTTTGGCGCATAATGTCGATATTTCATCCCCGGCGCTTTTGGTGCAATTTTACTGTTAGAAGCAATCAATCCTTTATCCATCTGTACTTCTCCGATCACATCTTCCAGCATCTGCTGATTGATGTAGCCCGGACGCAAAATAACAGGAACATCTTCTGTAAAATCTACAATCGTGGACTCCAGGCCGATACCTACCGGACCTCCATCCAAAATCATATCAATCCGCCCCATCATATCTTCTTCCACATGTTCTGCTAATGTTGGACTTGGGCGTCCTGATGTATT
>JAXJUX010000159.1:0-6155 GCA_036308845.1 Ruminococcus sp. | reverse complement strand
GTATTTATATGGTGCTCAGGATCTTTGGAAAGATGGACAAATAGACGATGAAAAAGTAAAAAATCAACTCTTATTGTATTGTGGTGTCATGTTTGGTGTTTCAGGAGCTGTTTCTGGTGTACGTGTACTTTCTGTACAGATAGCAAAGACTACACTAAAGAAATTGCCACAGAAAGCATTAACTAAGACATTTTGGTATCCTATCATTAAGCAGATAGGTAAGGCGATTGGAGTGAAGGTAACAAAATCAGCTGTTGCACAAGGATTTTCCAAAGCCATTCCTGTGATTGGCGGAGTGATTTCAGGTGGCCTCAATTTCGCTTCCATGGTACCAATGGCCAATCGTTTGCAAGCTGCATTTGATAGTGCATCATTTGGATATACTGAAGAAGAATTTGAACAGGATATTACAATTATTGAAAATATATCAGATGTGGAGGAAAACGCGGAAGTTAACACCGATGTTAAAACAAAGATAACAGAAAGAGGTAAAAAGGCAATGGATAGCATTTCTGGTTTCTTTGCTAAGAAAAAGTCTTCTGCGAATATAGAAAGCAAAGATCCTATTGAGACTATCAAGAAGTTGTCCGAAATGAAAGAGCTTGGGATAATTACAGAAGAGGAATTTGAAGTAAAGAAAAAAGAATTGCTAGCACAAATATAGTAAAATTAGAGAAGAATCTTAGAAAGGAGGCTTACCATTTGCGGTTAAAATTTCAGTCTTGCGAAGAGGCTGAAAGCACGTGATTATTTGAAGTTCATGTATAGATTTATGTGGCCATGGAGCGAACGGTGGAAATGTAAAGTCTATGTTACAAAAATTTGCAAAAATGCACAGTTTGGTTGGTTTTGATGTATAGTTTCGTGTGCTATAGTTATAACAGATTACGGAACGGAATCTGTAGTATAAATATCTATTGGCTGATAGTTGACAACGAAAATAACGATTGGAGATGGATTTATGAGTTTAGAAACTAATATACAATATTTACGCAAGCTAAACAAACTAACGCAGGAACAATTCGCTGAAAAAATGAACATTACGAGACAAACTGTTTCCAGATGGGAAGCAGATGAAGTTATTCCAGAGCTTAGTAAACTTGTTGAAATTTGTTCTGCATTTTCTTGTAAATTGGATGAATTAGTAAGAGAGAATATGCCTTCTAAGCATGAAATTTATTCAGAAGTTAAAGTTAGAAAAATGCCTGCTTTCAAAATGGCAAGATATGTAATGATTTCTCCCAATCCAGAGTCTGATGTGCAAAATTACATGAGGAATTGGGGAAAGGTGAGTGGTTTAGCAGCAGCAGACCCCAATGCAAAATTGATTGGGTGGGATTTCCCTTTTGTGTCTCAAGAATTACAGAGTAGATTTGGACTTCATGGATATGTTGCAGCTTATATACTTCCAGAAGGATTTCAGACTAATTGTCCGGGGGTAGAATATGCTCAAAACAGGGAAGCGGAGTACGCAGTGATTACTGTAACAGAACCAATGGTTAGACCGTTTGAGAGAATACCTACGGGATATAAATATATTATGGATTTTTTACAAGCGAATAATTTTAAAGATAAAGTGAGTGAGGATATTATTAGCTGTTTTGAACATGAATACGAAAAAGAAGGTGTGCATTACATGGATATTTATGTGCATGCTGCTAGTGTAACTAAAGTAGACGCATATTCTACGTTTAATTAGTGGAGCAAGATTAGGTATTTCCAAACTTTCAGTTCCATGCAGACAATAGTGGTCAAGGTGTATAGGAAAGATATTAATGGAGATATCGTAGTTGCCCCATCCCCACTCCGGTATTATAATAAAACTATCAATATGCGGGGGGATGTAAGTTATGGATATGATAAAAATGATCAAACGCCTGGAAAAGCCACAGGGAAAGATTGATGTGATTTTGGACACGGATACGTATAATGAAATCGACGACCAGTTTGCCTTGTCTTATATGGTAAAATCTCCAGAGAAATTAAATGTAAAGGCAATTTATGCTGCACCGTTTTTCAATGAAAAGTCTACAGGACCTGCGGACGGAATGGAAAAAAGTTATGAAGAAATCCTGCGCCTTTTGACTCTTTTGGGAAGAGAAGATTTGAAGCAGGTGGTGTATCGTGGTTCTACGGAATATATGCCGTCTGAGACAGAGCCTGTAATTTCAGATGCGGCTTGGGATTTGGCAAAGAGAGCTATGGAGTACACGGAAGAACATCCTTTGTATGTGGTGGCTATTGGGGCAATTACCAATATTTCTTCTGCATTGCTGCTGAATCCGGAGATTAAGAATCGTATTGTTTTGGTATGGCTTGGCGGACATGCGCTGCATTGGCCACACAATCGGGAATTTAATCTGGATCAGGATATTGCGGGCGCAAGAATTGTATTTGGGTGTGGTGTGCCATTGGTTCAGTTGCCTTGCATGGGTGTTGTTTCTGAGTTTGCGACAGGAGAACAGGAGCTGGAATTCCATCTGCGTGGAAAAAATGAATTGTGTGATTATCTGATTGACACAGCTATCCGGGAAGGAAGAATTGCGCCGGGAGGACCGACATGGACACGTGTGATCTGGGATGTGACGGCTGTGGCGTGGCTTTTGGATGGCGATTTTGTAGAGGATCGTTTGATTCGCAGCCCAATTCCGGAATATGATGGATATTATGCGTTTGACCCGGACCGACATTTCATGAAATATGTATATCATATTAAGAGGGATGCGCTGTTTGCAGATTTATTTGAAAAATTGGCAAAATAAATCAGCAAATGTATTTGTTTTGTATGTTATCAGTATTTCTTGGCATGTTTTTATTTGATGATACAATGAATAGAGAAGTAAAAATGGGAGGTTACTATGTCAAACGCAGTACAACAAGAAAATAAGATGGGCGTTATGCCTATCCCGAAATTATTAATTTCTATGTCACTTCCAATGATTATCTCCATGCTCGTACAGGCTTTGTATAATATTGTTGACAGTATGTTCGTTGCTCAGATGAACGAAGCAGCACTGACAGCAGTTTCTCTGGCGTTCCCGGTGCAGAACCTGATGATCGCATTTGCAGCAGGAACGGGAGTTGGTATCAATGCACTTTTGTCTCGAAGCCTTGGAGAAAAAAATCTGGAAAATGCTAACAAAGTTGCATCCAATGGTGCTATGTTAGCGATGATCACCAGTGCAGTATTTGCAGTCGTTGGTGGATTTGGTGGTCGTCTGTTCTTTGCATTACAGACAGATGATGCTCAGATTATCGAATATGGCGCACAGTATCTGAGAGTGGTTACGATTTGTTCTATGTTCGTATTCCTGCAGGTAACATTTGAACGTTTGCTGCAGTCTACAGGTAAAACAGTTTACAGTATGATCACACAGGCAACCGGAGCAATCATCAATATCATTTTAGACCCAATTATGATTTTTGGTTACTTTGGTTTCCCTGCCTTGGGTGTTTTGGGTGCCGCTTTAGCTACTGTTTGCGGTCAGTTTGTAGCTACACTGTTAGCCGTTCATTTCCACAACAAGTATAATAAAGAAATTATTGTACGCCGTACTGGTTTTAAACCGGACAAGAATACAATTATCAGCATTTACAAAGTTGGTATTCCATCCATCATCATGCAGTCCATCGGTTCTATTACAACGTTTGCGCTGAACAACATTTTGCTGATGTTCTCATCTACAGCAGCAACTGTATTTGGTATTTACTTCAAACTGCAGAGTTTCGTATTTATGCCGATTTTTGGTCTGACCAATGGTATGATTCCAATCGTTGCTTACAACTACGGTGCAAGAAAGAAAAAACGTATTTATGCAACACTCAAACTCAGCATTTGTATTGCTGTAGGAATTATGATTATCGGTGTGGTATATTTCCAGTTGTATCCAAAGACGTTGTTGGGATTGTTTGATGCATCCGAACATATGCTGGAGATCGGTGTGCCAGCCCTTCGTACCATTAGCTGGAGTTTTATTTTTGCTGGTTTCTGTATTATTTCCAGTTCTGTATTCCAGGCGTTGGGAAATGGTGTATACAGTATGTTGATTTCTATCGCAAGACAGATTGTAGTAATCATTCCAGTTGCATATATTTTTGCGAAAGTATTTGGACTGGATATGGTTTGGTGGTCATACCCAATTGCTGAAATCGTATCTGTATGTATGTGTACATTCTTCTTGAAAAAAATCTTTAAAGAAAAATTGAGTAACTTAGAGGATTAAAAAAATTGCCGCACCAGTTTTTGGTGCGGCGATTTTTTCCTTATCCATTTATAAGAACAGTTCGTTCTTTTTGTATCCGGAACATGCCTTTTTCATTTTGGTACTTGCAGCAGTCAAAACAAGTTTGCTTACTTTACGTGCTTTTTTCGGACAGACTGCTACGCAAGCCATACAGGTAATGCAGGCCTCACTGTCGGTTTTGGCTGTTCCATCCATATAGATAGCGCCTACTGGACATTTGTCTTTGCAAAGACCGCATTTGATACAATCTTTGGTGGTTTCAGGTTTCATTGGTGTACCTTTGAATTCTTTGTAAGGCATTTCTCCCGGAACATGCAGATCGTGGAATTTTTCAGTATCGTTGAGTTTTTCTTTGATCTGTTCTGCAAATGCAGCTAATTCTGTTTTGTCATTTTCATCTGGACGTCCTTCTGCGAACTGACGCATGATGGAATGTTCTGCGATAGCGGCAATACCGGCAACACAGATAAAATTAGAAGCAATCATGGTGTTTTTGAGTTCCAGCAAGGTGTCTTCGTAGGCACGGTTTCCGTATACGGCAACCAGAATTGCTTTTGCCTGATTTCCCTGCATCTGTGAAAGTCTTGCAACTGCCACATCCGGAACGCGTCCGCCAAAAGCAGGAGCTGCAACAATGCAGATATCCTCGGCGGTAAAGGAAATTGCTTCAAAATCTGTCTTCTGACAAGTCAAATCGATGGATGTAAATTCATCACTGAAATTACGGGCAATGATGTCTGCCACACGTTTGGTTCCGCCTGTAGGGCTGAATGTAATACTGTAGATACTCATAATAGTTTCCTCCTTTGTCTTGGTGTAAAGTCAATCGTATGTAAAAAGGTGGTAACGATAACTACCAATTTTTATTAAGAAAATCGGTGATTTCCTGTAGACTGATATCATGTTTTCTGGCAGCCTGCGCCAGATCTTCGTATTCAAATTTGGAACGGTGTACGCCGTAACCGGAAACATCTTTTCTGTGAATTGTACCATATGGCGTATCCAGTGTTGTAATGGAGCGTTGTAAAATGTAACGCTGTGTCAGTGTTTCCCGGATGCCAATGGTGGTAGTATATTTAAAAAGCAAATGAATCATCAACTCTTTTTGCTGTTCCGTGCACATGACGCGAATCAACGTCCCTGGGCGGGATTTTTTCATGCCGATCGGAATGGTATATACGTCCAGAGCGCCGGCTTCCATCAACTGTTCGGATGCAAAGCCAATGGCCTCTGCAGTCATGTCGTCCACATTGCAGGATAATTCGGAAATCCTGTCTGTTTTATCTTCTGTTTCACCCAACATGGCACGTACACAGTTGGCAATTTCAAAATTCTTTTTCCCCATGCCGTATCCGATTGCCTGCGTTTTCATAACAGGCATGTCGCCAAATCTGTCGGCAAAATGTTTCGAAAGTGCAGCGCCTGTCGGAGTGCACAACTCACTTTTGATTTTTCCGCCATAAATAGGAACATCTTTCAAAATAAATGCGGTGGCAGGTGCAGGAACAGGAAGAATTCCGTGTGCACACTTGACATAACCGCTGCCTACATGGATTGGTGATACGACAACTTCATCTGGATGGATTTCGTCCATTAACATACATACCGCGGTGACATCTGCAATCGCATCCATATTTCCCACTTCGTGAAAATGAATCTGAGAAACAGGTACGCCATGGGCGTGACTTTCTGCTTCTGCAATCAGTTGGTAAACGGCTATCACATCCTGCCTCACTTTATCGGAAAGTGAAAGGTGGGAAATGATGTGTTCGATTTCATGCAGGTCGGTGTGGTGATGGCTATGGGCATGATTATCACCAGTATGTTCATGCGGATGCTTGTGTACACCTTCAGCATGAGTGTGTTCATGGGAATGGGTATTGTGCTCATGCAAGTGTGCATGTCCATTAG
>JAXJUX010000158.1:0-1551 GCA_036308845.1 Ruminococcus sp. | reverse complement strand
TTTTTAAGGCTTATAAAAAGCGTTCACACCAATTTTTGAAACGAATGATGCCTTCCTCTCCATATTTAGATATGCTTTTCAATGCCTTCTCAGTACTCTTTTCACTATCGAGATGAGTCTTGGAGAAGAATTTGTCAGCAAAACAGATGACCTGCTCTTCCAATGATACCGGTACCATTTCCCGATGTGGAACTGGTAAATTTTGTTCAAGAATACTTTGCAAGGACATTCCGGCTCCCGTATGTCGTTCACATACCAAAGCATGGCGCAAAAACCCTTCTTGCTGTAACAATTGTGATCCTAAATATCCATGGCAGATATAAGGATGGGTTCCATAACAATGAATACCCGGTGCATCGGTCAGAAAAACACCGATATCATGCAACAAAGCCGCTTCTTCCAAAAATTGTTTGTCAAGTTCCAACTCCGGATGAGTTTCAGCAATCCAAAGCGCCTTATCAGCTACCGATCGGCTATGCGTAACTAAAATCCGTTTTAACTCATTATCCTCAGGATAATATTTATCAATGATAGCAAGTGCATCCATCTTCAATCGTTTATTTTTTGCAATAATACGAAA
Organism: Ruminococcus sp.; assembly: GCA_036308845.1. Lineage (GTDB taxonomy): Bacteria > Bacillota > Clostridia > Lachnospirales > Lachnospiraceae > Oliverpabstia. The sequence goes on along the minus strand of JAXJUX010000158.1, from coordinate 971 downwards.
TAATCTTCAAACAAAATCACAAAGATTCAGATTTCTCTAACGTTTCGGTATTTTGCATCAGACATCAAAGTATTTGCACTTTTCTATTTTTCGGGTTTTCACATCATTTTCGTCTTAAATCCGGAAAACTTCAGAACATCTGCCCTATTTTCATTAAAAATGGCTAACTTTGCACCTTATAAATATGATAATGAACAGAAGTTACATAATAATTCTCTTGTGTACCCTTTGGTCGGTACTTCCCTTTGTCAGAGCACAAGCGGGAAACAGGAATTTTATAGTAGTTATTGACCCTGGTCATGGTGGTCGTGACCCTGGTGCCATCGGCAAGCGAGGCAAAGAAAAGAACATCAATCTGAACGTTGCCTTGAAACTAGGCAAACTCATCCAAAACAACTGTAAAGATGTAAGCATCATTTATACCCGAGACAAAGACACTTTCGTAGGATTGGACAGACGTGCCCAAATTGCAAACAACGCTAAAGCCGACTTGTTCATTTCCATCCATACCAATTCCGTTGCACGCGGAAGAACCGTACGTGGAACTGAAACTTACACATTAGGGCTTCACCGTACAGAAGACAATTTGGAAGTTGCTAAAAAAGAAAATGCCGTAATCTTGATCGAGAACGACTACGAACAACGATACGCTGGCTTTAACCCGAATTCTTCTGAAAGTTATATTATCTTTGAATTCTTGCAAGACAAAAATATGGAAAAGAGTGTCCAATTGGCCACACAAATCCAACGTCAATTCAAGAATACAGCCAAACGTATCGATAAAGGAGTACATCAGGCCGGATTTCTCGTTCTCCGGGAAACAACCATGCCAGGGGTATTGGTAGAATTGGGCTATATCTCTACACCGGACGAAGAAAGATATTTGCTTTCCGAAGCCGGAACCGATGCTTTAGCACAAAGCATCTATCGTGCTTTTATGAAATACAAAGAACAAAACGGCTCCCCTATCG
>JAXJUX010000157.1:0-1580 GCA_036308845.1 Ruminococcus sp. | reverse complement strand
CTATTTAAGATTGCTGGGACATGACATTCCAAATGGAGAAGGAGTATTAGACATCAACGAAACGCCTGATCCTGAAGAATTTGAAGATGCATACCTGCGTTATGCTTCCTCGAAGATCGGACGTCCAAGAAGTCAGGGAAACGCTTATCGTGTACGCGGCACCAAGGAACCATTTTACACATTAAATATTATCTGCGGAGTAATCCCGGTAGATAAACTGCGTGCAGTTTCCAAAAGCTATGGGGTAACCATTACGGAATATCTAAATGCAGTATTGCTTTATTCCCTGCTGCAGAAACAAAAAGCCGAAAAACCATTCTGGGAAAAACCTGTAACACTGGCAATGCCTGTAAATTTACGCAGTTTCTTCCCTTCCAAAACATTGCGAAATTTCATTTCCATGGTTTATCCAAGCATCGATCCTCGTATGGGAGATTATACTTTTGAAGAAATTTTGACCCACGTACACAACTATATGCGCTACTATATCAATTCAAAATTTTTAAATGCCGACATTGTGACCAATGCATCGGTACAACAAAATCCGCTGATTCGTATTGTACCGCTGTTTATCAAAGATTTCACTGTACGTAAATTTTACGCAAATGTACAGGACGGTCAGTCCAGTGCAGGACTTACCAATGTAGGACTCACCAAACTGCCAAAGGAAATGCAGCCATTTGTAGAACGTTTCGACGTTTTGATGGGCCAGCCATTTTCCGCCCGCACCAACTGTGCGATCATCAGCTATCAAAATGTACTGACTGTAAATTTCACCAGCAGTATTAAGGAAACAGATATCGAACGATACTTCTTTAGAAAACTGGTTCAGGATGGTGTACCTGTAAAAGTCGAAACAAATCGAAAAATGGAGGATTAATATGTCATATTGTGTCAACTGCGGTGTAGAGCTGGACGTTACAGCCACTGCCTGCCCTTTATGTAACACAAAAATATATAACCCAAATCATCCACCGGCTGCAGACGTTCCAACACCTTATGCTACGGTAAAAGGGCATACGGAACCCGTGAAAATGAAAGACTTTATCATTTTGATCAGCACTGTTCTGGTGGTAACTTCACTGGTATGTCTTTTTCTGAATCTCTTTACCATTCAGATTGGACACTGGTCTTATTATGTGGTTGGAATCTGTGCGATGCTGTGGGTATTTATGATTCCACTGTTTTTCCCTCAAAAGGCAAATATTTATGTACAGCTTGCTCTCAATGGAATCAGTATTGCATTGTTCCTCGGACTGGTTTCTTATCTTCATCCAAATAATCATTGGTATGAGCACATTGCCTTGCCGATTGTGGGGCTTGGTACAATTTTATTAGAAATTATCTTCATTTTTGCGATTAAGCTAAAAAGCTCTATGCTGGTAAAAACCGCCATTTCCATTGCAGCCATTGGAGTATTTTGTATGGTCACTGAGTTGGTCATCGATTTGCATATGAAGGGATATTTTTATCTGCGCTGGTCAGCAATTGTAGCGGCTTGTGCCTTCGTCATTGATATTGTACTGCTTGTGATTTATCTTTTAGAGGGACTTCGAGCAGAGATTCGCAGAAGAATGCAT
>JAXJUX010000156.1:0-38506 GCA_036308845.1 Ruminococcus sp. | reverse complement strand
TTATTGAAACATATGGTATTATTTATAACAAAGCTCTGTTGAATGATTATTTTGCATTGGATGATGCAGAAATCAAATCAATCGACGAATTGAACAATTTTGAAGCTCTGAAAAAAGTAGCTGAAGGCATTCAGGCACACAAAGACGAACTGGGAGTAGAAGGTGCTTTCACATCAGCTGGTATGGATTCTTCCTCTGACTGGAGATTCAAAACACATCTGGCAAACCTGCCAATCTATTATGAATACGAAGAAAAAGGTATTGATTCCACAGAAGCAATCGAAGGAACATATCTGGATAACTACAAACAGATCTGGGATCTGTACATCAACAATGCAACATGTGAACCAAGTATGCTGTCTGCAAAAACTGGTGATGAAGCAGCTTCTGAATTTGCTTTAGGAGAAGCAGTATTTTATCAGAACGGTACATGGGCATATAATGATGTAAAAGATATGGAAGTTGCTGATGAAGATATGGGAATGCTTCCAATTTACATCGGTGCTGAAGGCGAAGAAAATCAGGGTCTGTGTACTGGATGTGAAAACTACTGGTGTGTAAATAAAAACGCTTCTGAAGAAGATATTCAGGCTACACTGGATTTCCTGGCTTGGGTAGTAGAAAGCGATACAGGACGCGATATGCTGGCAAACCAGATGGGATTTGTAACACCATTTACTACAATGGAAGAATATTTACCATCTAACCCATTTATTCAGGCAAACGCAGAATATGATGCAGCTGGAAAAACACCTGTAAGCTGGAACTTCACAACAATGCCATCCGAAAACTGGAAAAACGTTCTTGGTTCTGCTCTGCTGGAATATGCACAGGGAACTGGCGAATGGTCCGCTGTAGAAGAAGCATTTGTTGACAACTGGGCAACAGAATACGCAGCAGCAAACGCTGAATAATATAGGAACCGAATAACCTGGTAACAAATTTAAAAGACGGGCAGATTACTGTCCGTCTTTTATAGAAAAAGGAGAAATCAATGGATAAAGCGATTAAAAAATATTTTCCAGTGTTTGTTCTTCCGACCATGCTGGCATTCTGTATCGGATTTATTGCACCATTTCTGTTAGGCATCTATCTTTCCTTTTGCAAATTTACGACAGTAACAGATGCCAAATTTATCGGTCTGAAGAATTATTTTAAAATTTTTGAAGAATCAGATTTCCTGCATTCCATGTTTTTTACCGTGATGTTTACAATTGTAACGGTCATTTTGATCAACGTGCTCGCATTTAGTGTTGCTATGCTTTTGACAAAAGGAATCCGCGGAACCAATGTTTTCCGTACCGTATTTTTTATGCCGAACCTGATTGGCGGTATCATTCTTGGTTACGTATGGCAGTTGCTTTTAAACGGTATTCTTGCTTACTTTGACCGTACTTTGACGTATTCTGCAACCTATGGTTTCTGGGGCCTGGTGATTCTGACGTTGTGGCAGCAGGTTGGTTATATGATGGTTATTTATATTGCCGGTATCCAGAATATTCCGGGCGATTTGATTGAAGCTGCAAAAATTGATGGTGCCAACAGCTGGCAGGTTCTGAAAAATGTAACGCTTCCTATGGTTATGCCATCCATTACAATCTGTACATTCCTTACTTTGACCAATGGATTTAAGTTATTTGACCAGAACCTTGCGCTGACCAATGGGGCGCCTTCCAAAATGTCAGAAATGCTGGCGCTGAATATTTACAATACCTTCTATGGAAGAACCGGTTATGAAGGTGTAGGTCAGGCGAAAGCTGTATTGTTCTTTATCATTGTTGCAGTAATTGCGGTAATTCAGAACAGACTGACAACATCGAAGGAGGTGCAGCAGTAATGGGAGTAAGAAAAGCGAAACACGGCGGAATATTGACCTTCATATTTTCTATTATAAGTATTCTGTACGTATATCCGATTGCTCTGGTAGTGATCAATTCCTTTAAGAAAAAAGCCTATATTAGTAAATTTCCATTCAAGATTCCGACAGGGAAAATGTTTGTAGGACTGGAAAACTATACCAGAGGTATTGAAAAAACAGGATTGATTCCTGCATTTGGCTGGACCATATTTATTACAGTATTTTCTGTAGCCGTTATTATTTTATGTTGCTCGATGACGGCATGGTACATTGAACGTGTCAAAACAAAGTTTACGAAAGCAATCTATATGGCGTGTCTGATCGCTATGGTAGTGCCTTTCCAGATGGAAATGTACACCCTGTCCAAAATCGCAAATATGCTGAAAATGGATAATCCATGGGGCATCGTAGTCATTTACCTGGGATTTGGTGCAGGGCTTGCAGTATTTATGTTCACCGGATTTGTAAAATCCATTCCACTGGAAATCGAAGAAGCAGCGATGATTGACGGCTGTACACCAATTCAGACATTCTTCCAGGTCGTTATGCCGATCATGAAACCAACTTGTATTACCGTTGCTATTTTGCAGGCAATGTGGATCTGGAACGATTATCTGCTTCCATCTCTGGTATTGGATACGAAAAAATACAAAACATTATCCATTGCCATTCAGTATTTGAAAGGTGGATATGGTTCTGTTGATATGGGAGCAATGATGGGGGTACTTGTACTTTCCATTATCCCGATTATTATTTTCTATTTGTGCTGCCAGAAATATATCATTGAAGGTGTAGTTGCTGGAGCGGTAAAAGGATAGGACGCAAAAATGGCATCCGTTGGGGTGCCATTTTTTTGTGCCCGCATGTAAAAAATGCTATGAAGGAGTTCAAGCAAAGTGTTTCTATGCTGAACGTGATTTTCTTCTGAATAAAATGGTAAAAAACTTTTATACTAGATATAAAAAGAAAATTTTGGTATGGAGGTTTTTATGTTAGGGTTTGTTCTGGCAATGATTTCAGGTGCGATGATGAGTATCCAGGGAGTGTTTAATACCAGTTTGACAAAGCAGAGCAGTCTGTGGGTATCTACTGGCTGGGTACATTTTTCCGCTTTTTGTATTTGTTTGTTGGCATGGTTGATCACCGGTAGGGAAAGTGTTGCACCATTGTGGCAGACAAATGACAAATATACGCTGCTTGGAGGCGTGTTGGGTGTATTGATTACGATTACCGTAATTAAGAGTATGAGCAGTCTGGGACCGGCGAAAGCTACCCTGGTGATTGTTATGGTGCAGATTCTGGTGTCTTATATCATAGAGCTTTTGGGCATCTGGGGTGTGGAAAAGACGGAATTTGTCTGGAGAAAGTTGTGGGGTATTCTTGTTGCGGTAGCTGGAGTGATCTTGTTTCAGTGGTAAATGGTCGGATTTTTGAAATGTAGGCTTGTAATTGGGTGGTAAATTAGGTAAAATAAATTGTGTATGCATAGAGGGAACCTTATTGTAAGAATAAGGAGTATGCACATGAAAAACAGAAAATATTTTTTCGCAGTGTTTATTTTTTTGTGCCTTGTTTTTGGTACAGGATGTCAAAAATCGGTATCTGTTTTGAAATCTGAAGAATCCGTTGAGATTTTGCAGGATGCACAGGTGGAAGAAATGGAAGAATTGACGAAGGACAGTTTGGAGGATACGTCAGAAGTGGGCAGCTCACAGGAACAGAAGATGATTTTTGTGGATGTTTCCGGAGCAGTTTTATATCCGGGGGTTTATCAGTTACAGGAAAACAGCAGAGTGTTTCAGGCAATCGAAGCGGCTGGTGGATGTACAGAAGATGCAGAAAGTTCCTTGCTAAATCAGGCAGAACTTTTGCAGGATGGACAAAAGATATATGTTTATACGAAACAGGAAGCAAAAGATATTGCTTTGACAAGTACACAGGGGTTAGAAGTAAGTGAATCAGCAGCAGCTTCGGATGGTAAGGTCAATATCAACAAAGCAGGGAAAGCGGATTTGATGACACTTCCGGGTGTCGGTGAAACTCGTGCAGAAGCGATTCTTACCTATAGACAGGAGAATGGCTCATTTTCATCTATTGAAGAATTGATGAATGTGGAAGGGATAAAAGAGAAAACATACGAAAAATTGAAGGATAAAATAACAGTATAAATAATTGAGGAGTGAAAGAATGGGCAAAAAAGTACTGGTTGTAGACGATGAAAAATTGATTGTAAAGGGGATTCGCTTTAGTCTGGAACAGGATGGGTATGAAGTGGATTGTGCGTATGATGGTGAAGAAGCCCTGGAATCTATCAAAAATAAAGAATATGATATGATTCTGCTGGATTTGATGCTTCCAAAGATGAATGGTCTGGAAGTTTGTCAGCATGTGCGTGAATTTTCTGATGTACCGATTGTGATGCTTACTGCAAAAGGAGAAGATATCGATAAGATTCTCGGATTGGAATATGGTGCAGATGATTACATCACAAAACCATTTAATATTCTGGAAGTAAAAGCAAGAATCAAAGCAATTATGAGACGTACGAAAAAACCAGTCGTTCAGGAAGAAAAATCCCATGTGGTTGAAGTTGGTGATTTAAAGCTGGATTGCGAGAGCAGACGCGTATTTATTGCGGGAAAAGAAATCAACTTGACAGCAAAAGAATTTGATGTTTTGGAATTGCTGGTATTCAATCCAAACAAAGTATATAGCAGAGATAATCTTTTAAATATTGTGTGGGGATATGAATATCCAGGTGATGTTCGAACTGTGGATGTACATATTCGAAGATTGCGTGAAAAAATTGAGACAAATCCAAGTGAACCAAAATATGTACATACAAAATGGGGCGTTGGATATTATTTTCAAGCATAAGTAAAAAGCCAGGAGGGCGTCAGGAAGACGTCCTCTTTCTTACCTGTGCCGGTGACAAACTTCACTGGCGATAAAGTGTAATAAGAGGGGATTTAGGATGAAGAAAAAATTAAAATTTTTCAGAAGTCTTCGTTTCCGCATCATGGTCATTCTCGTGATTATCGGGATTGTTCCAAGTATTATTGTGGAAAAAGGAATTGTCAGCAGTTATGAAGATCGTGCTGTTTCCTTGCGAAGTTTTAATGTGAAAAACCAATTTGATATTATCGGTAATCAGTTGGAAAAAGAAGGATATCTGGAAGATCAGAGTTCAGAAGCAATCAATAGCCAGTTGGCGATGCTGTCAAATGTATATAATGGAAGAATTCTGATTGTAGATCAAGATTATCGGGTCATCAAAGATACCTATGATATGGACAAAGGAAAATATATGATATCCCAGGAGGTCGTGCAGTGTTTCAGTGATGGAAAAGAGACCAATCACTATGATCGGGAAAATCGTTACATTGAATTGATTGTACCGATTCACTCAACGGTGGAAGAAAAAACAGAAGTTACCGGGGTTATGCTGATCAGTGCTTCTACAGAAGAAATTGCGGCAAGCATTGATATTTTGGAGCAGAAAGGTATTTTGATTCTGATGATCATCATGGCATTGGTCATTGGTTTTGGTTATATTTTGTCTGGAATCCTGATGCGGCCATTTGCCAAAGTTACAAAGGCGATTGAAGATATTACAGATGGATTTCAGGACGAACAGATTTCCGTACCTGACTATACAGAGACGGAATTGATCACAGATGCGTTTAATAAAATGTTGAGCAGGGTAAAAGCGCTGGATAATTCCCGTCAGGAATTTGTATCGAATGTGTCCCACGAGTTGAAAACACCGTTAACATCCATGAAAGTGCTTGCGGATTCCCTGGTTGGTCAGGAAAATATTCCAATCGAACTGTATCAGGAATTTATGCAGGATATTGCCGATGAAATCGACCGTGAAAATAAAATCATTACCGATTTGCTGACACTGGTTCGTTTGGATAAGAAAGCAGCGGATTTGAATATTGAAGTTGTCAATATCAATGAACTGCTGGAATTAATTCTGAAACGTCTGCGTCCAATTGCAGCAAAGAAAAATATTGAGCTGACACTGGAAAGCTATCGTCCGGTCAATGCGGAAATAGATGAAACGAAATTAGTTCTTGCTCTCACCAATCTTGTGGAAAATGCTATTAAATATAACGTGGAAGATGGATGGGTAAGAGTATCTTTGAATGCAGACCATAAATATTTCTATGTTATGGTTGCGGATTCCGGTATGGGAATTCCAGAAGATTCGATCGATCACGTGTTTGAGAGATTTTACCGTGTTGATAAATCTCATTCGACAGAGATAGAAGGAACCGGTTTGGGACTTGCCATTACCAAGAGTGCGATTATGATGCATCATGGAGCGATTCGCGTGCGAAGCAAGGAAAAAGAAGGAACAACATTCTCTGTAAGAATTCCACTGACATATATCAAATAAGGCAGGTGATTGTGTGAAAAGGTTATTACTGATTTTTAGCTGCTTTCTTTTGCTGCTGATCGGATGCAGCGGCGGAGAAAGTGAGTCCACATATAAATTGTATGAAGTAAATTATGTGAAAAAGACAATTGAATACCAGCCATATTACCCTGAGGTCGAGGAAACAGAAGCGATGTTGGCGGAAATGGTTGAAAAATTATCTATGCATGACGAGTCTGGCGGTGCTTTTTTGCCGGAAAATGTCGAGATTTTAAAATATGAATTATATGGTGATGTGCTGAATGTAGACTTGAGTTCTGCATACAGAAAATTAAACAAGAACAATGAAATTTTGTGCAGAGCGGCATTGGTAAAAAATTTTGTACAAGTTCCGGATGTTCGCTATGTACAGTTCAGCATTGAGGGAGAAGCTTTCTTGGATTCCCATGGAAATGCCATTGGAATTATGAATGCGGACAGTTTTCTGGAAAACTCCGGAAAAGATATTACTGCATATCAGTATCAGAGCATTCAGTTGTATTTTGCCAATGAGGCAGGCAACAAACTGGTGCAGGAGACTCGAAACGTTTACTATACGGGAAACTCTACGATTGAAAAGGTAATCGTAGAACAGTTGATTCGCGGACCGAAAGAAACGGGTCATTATGCAACAATGCCGACCAGCGTGCAGATTTATGGTGTGTCCGTTGCCGATGGAATTGCCTATGTAAATCTGGGGCAGAAATTCATTGATGAAGCGTTATCGATTCAGCAGGAAATACCGATTTATTCGATTGCGAATTCTTTGATAGATGCAGGAAATGTTACGAAAGTGCAGATTTCTGTTAATGGCGAGACTAAGCTTACGTTCAGAGAAAGTATGCGGTTGGATCAATTATTTGAGAAAAATATGGAACTGGTGGAAGGAAGTGCAGATACTAATTGAGTAAACGCCCATTGTGTGTGATATTTCTTGGGCTGATCATAGGGATTTGCATGATACAGGTGCTGGGGTTTTCATGGATATGGAAATCCCCTGCGGGACCTGTGCCAGACCCGCAGGAATATCCGGATGAACTGATAAAAGCATCAGGAATTGTATATCAACAGGAAGAAAAAACATATCAAAATAAAACGTATACATATATCTATATCAAACAGACAACTCTTACAATTCATACAAAAGAATACCCCGTACGTCATATAAAATGCATCATAGAAGGAACAGAAGAATGGTTACTGGAAGAAAATATTTCGGTGACAGGTTATTTAAGTACCCCAGAGGAACCGACAAATCCAGGTGAATTCAATAAGAAACAATGGGAACAGGCACAAAAGATTGATTACTATATAGAAGAATGTCATATTCAGAAAGTGGAAAAGAGAAATAAAGGCATCCTGTCTTATTTGACGGAACTTCGGAAAATATGGATGGAACGGATTCATGAGATTTTTCCGGAAAAGGAAAGCGGCATTTTGGATGCTATGCTTTTTGGAACCAAAGATTTTCTGGGGGAAGATATCAAATACGATTTTCAGGCTGCTGGTATCAGTCATATCATGGCGATTTCCGGGCTGCATATTTCACTAATCGGCATGGCAGTGTGGAGTGGATTGCAGTGGATTGGATTTCCTATAGGAATTTCCGTAGGGCTTTCTTTTCCGATTCTGTTCGGATATCTGATTCTGATTGGGAATCCGGCGACTGCATTTCGGGCTTGCTTCATGTTTGCGCTGATGGCGATGGCGAAAGTGTTGGGACGTGCCTATGATAAGTTGTCCGCATTGTCTGCAGCAGGAATGTTATTGTTGCTGGATAATCCGGATCTGTTGTTTTCCAGTGGTTTTCAGTTATCCTTTCTTGCTGTGATCGGTATGAGCGAATTTGGGGAAAACATAGAAAAAATTTACGAAATTATGTGGAAAGGGAAGAATAAAAAAATATGGAAAGATATACGAATGGGAATTTCTTTGTGGATATTTTCATTGCCGATTGTGCTGTTTCATTTTTATCAGGTGTCTGTTGTTGGGATTCTTTGTAATCTGGTCGTGATTCCGTTGCTTCCCATAGTGGCAGGAACCGCATTTGGCGCATTATTTCTTGGAACCTGGAGCATCAGACTTGGCAGTATCGTTGGAAGTCTGGCATATGGGATTCTGAAACTGTATCAGTGGATGGGAGATGTGGCTCAGCATCTTTCTGTTGGAGTGTGGACGCCAGGACAGCCATCAATTGTGGAAATGATACTGTACTATGCGATTATTTTGGGAATATGGGCAGTTTCCCGATGGCTTGCCGCTCAGGAAGAATTTGTAAAAAAATACAGGTTGCATGTTATCGTAGGGCATATTTTCTGCTTGGGGATACTGATATTGTTGATAGCGAGATCATGGAACAATCCAAAACAGATTACAGTGTTGGATGTAGGACAGGGTGACGGAATTGTGATACAGGAAAATGGATATACGGCGATGTTGGATGGCGGCAGCAGCAGTCGAAGCAATGTGGGGAAGTATGTGATTGTGCCGTATTTGAAGCAACAGGGAATTGCGACAGTGCATTTGGTTATGGTGACACATTCAGATGAAGATCATGTAAATGGTATAGAGGAGGTTTTGGAAGAGGCAAAGAAGGGATGGTTGTCTGTCAAAATACTCTGTATGCCGGGATGGATGAAGAATACAGAAAATGGCAAAGCGTTGCTGGAGGCGGCAAAAGAAATACAGTGTACAGTTATATACGTAGAAACAGGAGATCAGATACGGATGGGTGATGGAATATTTGAAGTACTTTATCCGACGGATGAAGATTTTTCACAAAGTCCTAACGAAGGTTCGCTTGTCGTTGCATATAGAACACCGGAAGCGAGTGGATTGTTTATGGGAGATTTGCCTATGGAGCAAGAGCAATATCTGTTACAGGAAGTTTCGGATTGCGAGTATATCAAAATTGGACATCATGGTTCCAATGGTTCCACTTCCAATGCGTTGTTAGAACGTGCAGATCCAGAAGTGGCACTGATTTCCTGTGGAAAAAATAATCGGTACGGACACCCTGGAAAGGAGCTTTTGGAACGTCTGGAGGGAATTTGTATCCTTCGTACAGACCAACAGGGAGCTCTTACGATTCGTGAAAAAGACCTTGCTCAAATAAAATAAGGACGGTATACTGTTACATAAGAAAAAATGCAGGAGTAATTATGAAAAATATTCTGGATGACATTAAAAAACAAGAGTTTAAGCAAGTGTATCTGCTGTTTGGAGAAGAACGGTATTTAAAGACGCAGTATAGAGATAAAATCGTCAAGGCATTGAATCCGGATGATGATACGATGAATTTTTCCCGATTTGAAGGAAAAGGGATTGATGTGAAAGAAGTGATTTCTTTGGGTGAAACCATTCCTTTTTTTGCGGAAAGACGTATTATTCTGGTGGAAAATTCTGGATTTTTCAAGAATAAATGTGAAGAAATCGCAGAATATCTGACTCAGCTTCCGGATTATTTGTATTTGATTTTTGTGGAAGAAGAAGTGGATAAACGTAATAAAGTGTTCAAAGCTGTCGGGAAAGCAGGAAGGACGGTTGAATTTACGGAACAAAATGAAAATACGTTGATGCGCTGGGTTCTTGGAATTTTGAAAAGAGAAGGCAAACAGATCACACAAAGAGATATGGAGTTATTTTTGTCCAAGACAGGGACAGAAATGAGTAATATTGATAAAGAATTGGAAAAATTGCTGTGTTATACGATGGGACGGAGTGTCATCGCTACTCAGGACATTGAAGCCATCTGTACCAATCGTGTCAGCAACCAGATTTTTGCGATGATTCAGGCTGTATCAGAGCAGAACCAGAAAAAGGCATTGGATTTGTACTATGATCTGTTAGCGTTGAAAGAGCCTCCGATGCGAATTTTGTATTTGCTTGGAAAACAATTTAACCAATTACTGCAGGTAAAAGAACTGATGGAACTGGGCATGAACCAGCAGGCAATCGCACAGAAAACAGGAATGCAGGGGTTTGTGGTAAGACGGTGTATGAATTGTGTGGGAAGATATTCTAAGGAGCAGTTAAGACAGGCAGTGGAAGATTTTACGCAGGCAGAAGAAGATGTGAAAACAGGACGTTTGAATGATGTATTGAGTGTGGAACTTTTGATTGTAAAATATTCCGCAAGAAATTCTTGAAACACATACGTTTACGCATCTATGCATATCTGGGACATGTTCCAAGGTTGTCCGGTTTCTTCGTATCCAACAACTCTCGAGATATCCCAATTTTAAAGAAAAGAGGTAATAAAAAAGGACAATCATTGACGGGATGATTGTCCTTTAAAAATGCAATTGTTTAACCAGCCGAAATTAAGCAATTGTGTTTACTGCTTTTGTTACGCGAGCAACTTTTCTAGCAGCGTTGTTTTTGTGGTAAACGCCTTTAGAAGCTGCGCTTTCGATAGCAGAGATAGCTGCTGGCAGAGCTGCCTGAGCTGCTGCTAAATCTTTATTAGCAACTGCTGTATCTACTTTCTTCATAGCAGTTTTAACTGCAGAACGGATGGATTTATTTCTTTCAGCTTTTGTTCTGTTAACAAGAATTCTTTTTTTAGCGGATTTAATATTTGCCATTTTATTCGACCTCCAATAGATTCATACATAATTCATCATTTTGATTAGCCTAGACACGGACAGACCAATCCCAAACACACTTATATATTTTATGGCATGATACGTGGTTTGTCAATCATTTTTTATTAAATATCGTAAGTTTTATAAGGAATTTTGTATTTTTTTCCTTTGTTCAGGATAGCATAAAGACAGGAAAATGAAAAGGAGAAAATAGAAAATGGCTGCATTTGAAATTCGTACGGATTTGGCGCTTGAAAATACGGAAAAATTTAAAAGAGATAATGTGGAAATCAAAGGAGTGGAGATTCATGAAACTTATCAGGAAGATTTGGAGCTTACGGAGACGGTAGTTAAAATTGTGGATGCACATGGCGCAAAAGCAATGGGAAAGCCCGAGGGCACGTATATTACGATGGAATCACCATATTTGCTTGGAAATAATAAAGAAATTCATAAAAAAATTTCCCAGGCGCTAAGTGAACATTTGCAGCAAGTTTTGGGAAAGGCAAATAGAAAATCTATGTTAGTCATTGGGCTTGGAAACAGTGATATTACACCGGATGCATTGGGACCGATTGCAGTGAGTCATTTGCAGATTAACAGGCATCTGACAGAACAAAAAGAAAATCAAAAGGAGCAAAATGTACTGAGTAGTCTGACGCCTGGGGTTATGGCACAAACCGGGATGGAGACGATGGAGATTGTGCGCGGTGTCGTGAAAGAGACAAAGCCGGATGTGATTCTTGTGGTGGATGCACTTGCTGCCAGAAGTATGTATCGTGTCAATCGAACCATTCAGATTACAGATACCGGTATCAATCCGGGTTCCGGAGTACAAAATCACAGGGCGGGGTTAAATCAGGAAACAATCGGAGTTCCAGTTATTGCCATTGGCGTACCAACCGTGGTGGATGCAGCCGCTATTGTGTATGATGCAGTGGCAGATTTATTAGATGAAGGGCAGGCGGAGGATGTGATGGAGGAGGTTTTTTCTCAGGATTTACATCAAATGTTTGTTACACCGAAAGATGTGGATGAGGCAGTACAGACGCTTGGTACAACGATTGCAGAGGGAATCAATATGATGGTGGAAGGGACAAAGCATGTATAAATTAGTAGTATGATTCATACATTAGAATGATACAGGGGTTAAAATGATAGATTATGATACACGGATTTCTCCGCATTTTATGACCTTTTGCCCCTGGTAGTAAGTTATTCTCAGGATTGCAAAGGAGATTGCAAAGGTGTCCAGTGCAGGTAAATTTCTAAAACAGATTGTGTGGATCGTTCTTGTGGGAGTCAGTGGATATCTATTGGCAAAAGGAATGATGAAATTACGGGAGAAACCTTCCGCGTATGTGCAGGGCTTGATGCGGTATGCCTATGGAAATGTGGAAGAAGCAGCGGCAAAATATTATATGCCGGCAGGCTTTTATGAAAAGGAACAGAGCGGCGACTGGAATCAGAGAATATGGGAAAATATCTGGAGCAGCGTTCCTCTGCTTACATATCTGGAACAGGAAACCATGGATGAAACGTTGATAGAGGATGAGGAAACCTGTGACCTTATTATAGAAGAAAGCCGGAATATGATAAAAAATGAAATGATGTTGGAGAATATGGAACAATTACAGAACAATGAGCAGCAGGAAGAGGAACAGCAAAATGCAGAGGGAAGCGAACAGGAGGATGTGTGTGTTGAGCAAGAAATACAGACATCCCTTCCTGCCTGGGCAATAGTATCTGATGCGGAGGAGGGAGTGCTGTTATCGGATGCGCAATTGCAGGATTTTGATTTTATCAAAAATCAGTTTTTTGTAGTCGATCCAAACACAACGACGGATGCGCAGGAAATACAGGGGAAAATATTTATGGAAAAAGATTTCCATCTGGAAAAAACACAGGAACCGCAGATTTTGATTTACCATACGCATTCGCAGGAAATGTATGCAGATTCTGTCGAAGGGGATGAAAATACCAGTGTGATTGGTGTGGGAAACTATCTCGAGCAGCTTCTGGAAGAGGTATTTGGATATCAAGTGCTGCATTTGAAAAATACTTTTGATCTTGTGGATGGAACGCTGGACAGGAGCAATGCTTATACGTATGCCTTACCGGTGATAGAAGAAACGCTGGAGGAAAATCCGTCTATCGAAATAGTGATCGATCTGCATCGGGATGGAGTAGCGGAAGATAAACATCTGGTGACAGAAGTGAATGGAAAACCGACGGCGCAGATCATGTTTTTCAATGGCCTCAGTAAAACGGTGAAGAATGGTACGCTGGAATCATTGCCGAATCCGTATATTCAGGAAAATCTGGCATTTGCATTTCAGCTGTCTTATTATTCCAGAGAATATTACCCGGATTTTACGCGCTGTATTTATTTGAAAGGGTATCGATATAATCTGCATGTGAGACCCCGGTCTATTTTGCTGGAGGTCGGGGCTCAGACGAATACGGTAGAGGAAGCGATGAATGCCATGGAGCCATTTAGTGTGTTGCTGGATAAAGTTTTGCAGTCATGACGGAGTGATTTCGGATACTTTGTCTGACTGTGGCAGATTTATGCGGAAGACATGCGTAATTTCTTGCAGAATTTGTGAAAAACTGTTATAATATATTGACTAATTTTGAAAGGAAGAAAAGAAGTGGCAGTAATCGACCAAAGCAAAATCCGTAATTTTTGTATTATCGCACATATTGATCATGGAAAATCCACACTGGCCGACCGTATTATAGAGATGACAGGGCTGCTGACAGAGCGTGAGATGCAGTCTCAGGTTCTTGATAATATGGACCTGGAACGTGAACGAGGAATCACTATCAAAGCACAGACAGTGCGTACTGTATATAAAGCCAAGAATGGCGAAGAATATATTTTTAACTTAATTGACACTCCGGGACATGTAGACTTTAACTATGAGGTTTCCCGAAGCCTTGCAGCCTGTGATGGGGCTGTTTTAGTAGTAGATGCTGCGCAGGGAATCGAAGCGCAGACATTGGCAAACGTATATCTTGCACTGGACCATGACCTGGATGTTATGCCGGTTATTAATAAAATTGACCTTCCAAGTGCAGAACCGGAACGAGTTATCAATGAAATTGAAGATGTCATTGGAATCGAAGCACAGGATGCACCACAGATTTCCGCTAAGATTGGATTAAATGTGGAAGATGTGCTGGAACAGATTGTAGAGAAAATTCCAGCTCCTCAGGGAGATGCCAATGCACCTTTGCAGGCATTGATCTTTGACTCTGTATACGATTCCTATAAAGGGGTTATCGTATTTTGTCGAATCAAAGAAGGAACGATTAAAAAAGGTACTAAGGCACGCATGATGGCAACGGGTGCTACGGCTGACGTAGTAGAAGTTGGATATTTTGGTGCTGGACAGTTCATTCCTTGTGATGAACTGAGTGCCGGTATGGTAGGATATTTTACCGCAAGTATTAAAAATGTAAAAGATACCCGTGTAGGTGATACGGTAACAGATGCAGCCAACCCATGCAAAGCGCCATTGCCAGGTTATAAAAAGGTAAATCCTATGGTTTACTGTGGTGTATACCCTGCAGACGGTGCAAAATATGGTGACCTTCGTGATGCACTGGAAAAATTACAGTTAAACGATGCATCTTTGTTTTATGAACCGGAAACTTCTCTGGCGCTGGGATTTGGATTCCGCTGCGGATTCCTTGGTCTGCTTCATTTGGAAATCATTCAGGAACGTCTGGAAAGAGAATACAATCTGGATCTGGTTACTACCGCACCGAGCGTTATTTACAAAGTGCACAAGACCAATGGAGATGTGATTGATCTGACAAACCCATCCAACTTGCCCGACCCATCTGAAATTGATTATATGGAAGAACCAATGGTAAAGGCAGAAATCATGGTTACGACAGAATTTATCGGACCAATCATGGACCTTTGCCAAGAACGCCGAGGTCAGTATCAGGGTATGGAATATATGGAGACAACCCGTGCACTGTTGACCTATCATTTGCCATTGAATGAAATTATTTACGATTTCTTTGATGCGCTGAAATCCCGTTCCAGAGGATATGCTTCTTTTGATTACGAATTGCTTGGTTATGAAAGAAGTGAATTAGTAAAACTGGATATTCTGGTAAATAAAGAAGAAGTGGATGCCCTTTCCTTTATCGTATTTGCAGGTTCAGCATATGAACGAGGAAGAAAAATGTGTGAAAAACTCAAAGCGGAGATTCCAAGACAGCTGTTTGAAATTCCAATCCAGGCAGCAGTAGGCGGAAAAATTATCGCCCGTGAAACTGTACGAGCTATGCGTAAAGACGTATTGGCAAAATGTTACGGTGGTGATATCACACGTAAGAAAAAACTTCTGGAAAAACAGAAAGAAGGAAAGAAACGTATGCGTCAGGTTGGAAATGTGGAAATTCCACAGAAAGCTTTCATGGCGGTACTTAAATTGGATGAAGAATAAAAAAGACCCGGGGATGATCTGCCCCGGGATTTTTTCTCTAAGGAGATAACGATGAAAAAAGAATTGGAATTGTATATTCATATCCCGTTTTGCATCAAAAAATGTGAATATTGTGATTTCCTGTCCGGCCCGGGAACTATTTCGGCGCAGAGAGAGTATGTGGATGCTGTCTGTAGGGAAATAGAAGCGTTGGATGGGTATGAAAATTATGAAGTAGTATCCGTTTTTATTGGAGGTGGAACACCATCTGTTCTTCCGGGGGCGTGGATAAGAGAAATTATTGGGGAAACGCGAGAAAAATTCACGTATTTGCCGGACGCGGAAATTACGATAGAAGCGAATCCGGGAACTGTAACATTGGAAAAATTGAAGGAATATCGAAAAGCAGGTATCAATCGTATCAGTTTTGGCTGCCAGTCTGCCGACAATAGGGAACTAAAAATGTTGGGAAGAATCCATACGTGGGAAGAATTTCTGGAAAGTTTTTCTTTGGCAAGGGAAGCAGGATTTTCTAATATTAATGTGGATTTGATGTCTGGGCTTCCGGGACAGACGGTGACATCGTGGGAAGAAAGTCTTCGTAAAGTTGCCGGACTTGATCCGGAACATATATCTGCATATAGTCTGATCATTGAAGAAGGAACACCATTTGCTCAAAAGGAACTGGATTTGCCGGATGAGGATGAAGAACGGGAAATGTATGAAAATACGCACCAGATATTGGAGTCTTATGGTTTTTCTCAATATGAAATCTCGAATTATGCAAAACCAGGAAAAGAAAGCAGACACAATATCGGCTATTGGATTCGAAGAGAGTATCTGGGAATTGGTCTTGGAAGTTCTTCTTTAATTCAAAATCAAAGATTCTGCAATACGTCAGATATGAAAGTATATCTGAAAAACAGCAATTTGCCGGAAACGATACGAAAAGATAATGAGAAATTATCTCGTAAAGAACAGATAGAAGAGTTTATGTATTTAGGACTTCGTATGCTAAAGGGTGTATCGGCGAAGCAATTTGCAGCAGTATTTGGCATAGGTATGATGCAGGTGTATGGTGAGGTCATTGATAAATATGTGAAGATGGGATTTTTGGAATGGAGAGGAGATTGTTTACGATTTACCAGAGCTGGAATCAGTGTTAGTAATCCGATTTTAGCAGAATTTTTGCTATAATGATATATTGCTTTTTCAAATTTCTATTTTTTCAAGTTTTCAAGTTCTTACACTTTTCCTACGGACAGAAGTTCATTATTGACAAGAACGTATGTTTGGTATATCCTTAGTGTACAGTTATTCGTGATATAGATAGTGTTTATATTAGTTTCGTTTTGGGTAAGTATAGTATAGAGAGAAGAATAAGGAGAAAAGCGATGACGGTACGAAAGTCAGAGAAAAAATATATAAAAATAAGAGGAGCCAATGAAAATAACCTGAAGAATCTGAATGTTGACATTCCAAGAAATGAATTCGTAGTTTTAACAGGGCTTTCCGGTTCTGGAAAAAGTTCCTTGGCTTTTGATACGATTTATGCGGAAGGACAGCGCCGTTATATGGAGAGCTTGTCTTCCTATGCACGTCAGTTTTTAGGACAGATGGAAAAACCGAATGTAGAAAGCATTGAAGGATTGTCACCTGCCATTTCTATAGATCAGAAGTCAACAAATCGTAATCCACGTTCTACTGTAGGAACTGTTACGGAAATTTATGATTATTTTCGTCTGTTATATGCAAGAATCGGGATTCCACATTGCCCGAAGTGCGGGAAAGCAATTTCCAAACAGTCTGTAGACCAGATGGTGGATCAGATCATGGAACTGCCGGAACGTTCCCGTATTCAGTTATTGGCTCCTGTGGTACGAGGAAGAAAAGGACGACATGAAAAGGTACTGGAACAGGCGAAAAAGAGTGGTTACGTACGTGTGCACATTGATGGTTCTATGTATGAGTTATCAGAAGATATTGTTCTGGATAAAAATATTAAGCATACGATTGCTATCGTGGTGGATCGTTTGATGGTGAAAGCCGGTATTGAAAAACGTTTGACAGACTCTATTGAAAGCGTATTGAACCTTACAGGAGGACTTTTGGTTGTGGATACGATGGATGGAAATTATATGAATTTCAGCCAGAGTTTTTCATGTCCGGATTGTGGAATCAGTGTGGATGAAATCGAACCAAGAAGTTTCTCATTTAACAATCCATTTGGTGCCTGCCCACATTGTGTCGGATTGGGGTATAAGATGGAATTTGATGAGCGATTGATGATTCCGGATCCATCTTTGTCGATTGATGAAGGTGCCATTGTGGTAACCGGATGGCAGTCCTGTACCAGTAAGGGAAGTTTTACAAGAGCAATTTTGGATGCTTTATGTAAGGAATATCATTTTGATCTGCAGACCCCATTTCAGGATTATCCAAAAGAAATTCATGATATCCTGATTCACGGAACCAATGGTCACGAAGTGAAAGTATATTATAAAGGACAGCGTGGGGAAGGCATTTATGACGTTGCGTTCGAAGGTATTATCAAAAATGTAGAGCGCAGATACAAGGAAACATTTTCTGAAACTTCCAAGCAGGAATATGAATCTTATATGCAGATTACGCCATGTAATGTGTGTCATGGTCAGCGTCTGAAAAAGGAAGCGCTGGCAGTTACGGTTGGTGGTAAAAATATTTTTGAAATCACAGATATGTCGATTGAACGTCTGACAGCGTTTATGGAGCAGTTGGAACTGACGAAGACACAGCATTTGATTGGAGATCAGGTATTAAAAGAAATAAAAGCACGCATTGGATTTTTGATGAATGTGGGACTGGAATATCTGACATTATCAAGAGCTACAGGAACCTTGTCCGGTGGTGAAGCGCAGCGTATTCGTCTGGCAACGCAGATTGGTTCTGGACTGGTTGGTGTTGCATATATTCTGGACGAGCCGAGCATTGGTCTGCATCAGAGAGATAATGATAAATTATTAAACACGTTGTGCCATTTGAGAGATTTAGGAAACACGCTGATTGTTGTGGAACATGATGAAGATACCATGCGTGCAGCTGATTGTATTGTGGATATCGGACCAGGAGCCGGAGAACATGGTGGACAACTGGTCGGGATTGGAACTGCTGAAGATTTGATGAAAAATGAAAATTCTATTACTGGTGCATATCTGAGTGGTAGAATCAAAATTCCAGTACCGGAAACAAGGAGACAGCCGACAGGTTGGCTGACGGTGCGCGGAGCAAAACAGAACAACCTTAAAAATATTGATGTAAAGTTTCCATTGGGTGTATTTACCTGTGTAACTGGTGTATCCGGTTCCGGAAAAAGTTCTCTGGTAAATGAAATTTTGTATAAAACGTTAGCGAAGAAGCTGAATCGTGCAAGAACAATTCCGGGTGAACATAAGTGTGTAGAAGGGATCGAACAGCTGGATAAAGTCATTAATATTGACCAGTCACCGATTGGACGTACACCACGTTCCAATCCTGCAACCTATACGGGAGTGTTTGATCAGATTCGTGATCTGTTTGCAGCTACAGCCGATGCGAAAGCGCGTGGTTATAAAAAAGGAAGATTCAGTTTCAATATCAAAGGTGGGCGTTGTGAAGCCTGCAGTGGTGATGGAATTTTGAAAATAGAAATGCATTTTCTGCCGGATGTGTATGTACCTTGCGAAGTTTGCCATGGAAAACGATACAACAGGGAAACGCTGGAAGTAAAATATAAAGGCAAAAGTATTTATGATGTTTTGGATATGACGGTGGAAGAAGCAGTGAAATTTTTTGAAAATGTCCCATCCATTCGAAAGAAAATTGAAACATTATACGATGTAGGATTGTCATATATTAAGTTAGGACAGCCGTCCACTACGTTGTCTGGAGGAGAAGCGCAGCGAGTAAAACTTGCGACGGAACTTTCCAGAAAGAGTACAGGGAAAACGATTTATATACTGGATGAGCCGACGACAGGGCTTCATTTTGCGGATGTGCATAAACTGATTGAGATTTTGCAGCGTTTATCAGAAGGAGGCAATACGGTAATTGTGATCGAGCATAATCTGGATGTTATCAAGACTGCAGATTACATTATTGATATTGGACCGGAAGGTGGAGACCGGGGGGGTACTGTCATTGCGCAGGGAACACCGGAAGACGTGGCAGCAAATCCAGTTTCCTATACGGGAAAATATGTAGCGAAGTATCTTTAAAAGTAACCATTCAGCAGGTAACTGTGAAGGTACTGAACAGTTACCTTTAAAAAATGCTTTTCATTTGCAGGGGAGTTGTTTATAATTAGAGTTACGAAATTTGAAAGGGGATTGTTATGGCATCAACAGATATCGGAATTGATTTAGGAACATCCAGTATTCTGGTATATACCAAAGGAAAAGGTGTTGTTTTAAAAGAACCATCTGTAGTTGCATATGATAAAGATGCAGATAAAGTAAAAGCGATTGGTGAAGAAGCCAGACAGATGATAGGAAGAACACCTGGTAATATTATGGCCATTCGACCATTACGTCAGGGAGTAATTTCTGATTATATGATAACAGAAAAAATGTTGAAGCATTTTGTACAGAAAGCTATGGGGAGAAAAGCTTTTTTGAAGCCACGTATCAGCATTTGTGTTCCAAATGGTGTTACGGATGTAGAACGTAAGGCGGTAGAGGAAGCGACCTATCAGGCTGGTGCTCGCGAAGTTTTGATTATTGAAGAACCGATTGCTGCTGCAATTGGTGCCGGTATAGATATTACGAAACCATTTGGAAATCTGATTGTGGATATTGGCGGTGGAACGACCGATATTGCTGTTATTTCTCTTGGCGGTATCGTTGTTTCCAGTTCATTGAAGATTGCTGGAAATGATTTTGACGAGGCAATCATTCGTCATGTGAGAAAAAATCATAATCTGTTTATTGGAGAACAGACAGCGGAAGCAGTCAAAATTAAGATTGGTACAGCATGCAAGCGTCCAAAGATTGAAACGATGGAAGTGAAAGGACGTAACGTGATTACTGGACTTCCAAAAACCGCGACAGTTACTTCAGAAGAAATTCGTGAAGCACTTCAGGAAACAACTTCTAAAATTGTAGAGGCAGTACATAGTGTACTGGAAAAAACACCGCCAGAGTTGGCTGCGGATATTGTGGAAAGAGGGATTATCCTGACTGGTGGTGGCTCTTTACTGGATGGTTTGGAAGAAATTATTACAGAAAGAACAGGAATTAATACGATGACTGCTGAAAATCCAGCATTTGCGGTTGCTGAAGGTACAGGTCGTTACAGTGAAGTAATGGAAAAGTTAGCAAATATTGTGTAAGGAATGGATGTATGCAAAATACAGTCGAGGGATATGTAGAACATATTATTTTTCGAAATGAAGATAATGGGTATACAGTTCTGAATCTGGTAGCAGATGGAGAGGAACTGACCTGTGTTGGAATATTTGAATATATTGGAGAAGGTGAACTTCTGGAATTGACAGGCACATATGTAGAACATGCTACCTATGGACAACAGTTTAAAGTGGAGTCCTACGAAACTAAAATTCCGGAAGACACCATGGCAATCGAACGATATTTAGGCTCCGGCGCCATCAAAGGCGTAGGAGCTGCTTTAGCCTCAAGGATAGTAAGACGATTTGGCGCTGATACGATGCGTATCATGGATGAGGAACCGGAGCGGCTGGCAGAGATTAAAGGAATCAGTGAACGTAAAGCCAGAGAAATTGCAGAGCAGATTGCGGAAAAATCAGAGATGCGAAATGCTATGATGTTCTTGCAGCAGTACGGGATTTCTATTGCATTAGGCGTGAAGATTTATGGAAAATATGGTTCCTCTGTGTATACCGTCTTAAAAGAGAATCCATATCGATTGGCTGATGATATTCAGGGTATTGGATTTAAGATTGCAGATGAAATTGCTGGAAGAATAGGGATCCATACAGATTCTGATTATAGAATCAAGAGCGGTCTGTTTTATGTGCTGACACTGGCAGCAAGTGAAGGACATGTGTATTTGCCATTAGAAGTTCTTTTGCGTCGTACTTCTGAATTGTTGGATGTAGATGCTTCTTATATGGAAAAACATGTAATGGATCTTGCGATGGATCGAAAAGTGATCATAAAGGAAGTTGCAGACGGTGAACGTATACAGAAAAATATTTATGCAAGTCAGTATTATTATCTGGAATTGGATACTGCAAGAAGACTGCGGGATTTAGCTATTGTAAGCGAAGAATCTGAAGAAAATATTCGAAAACGACTTGCATTTATTGAAAAGAAGAACCATTTGGAATTGGATGAACTACAGAGACTGGCAGTGATAGAAGCTGTGAAAAATGGTTTGCTGATTATTACCGGTGGTCCTGGAACAGGAAAAACGACTACGATCAATGCATTGATTCAATATTTTGAATTAGAAGGAATGGATATTTCTCTGGCGGCACCTACCGGAAGAGCTGCAAAACGAATGACCGAAGCTACCGGATATCAGGCATCTACGATTCACCGTTTACTGGAATTGACAGGAATGCCGGAAGAATCGTCTTCGGCAGCACATTTTGAGCGAAATGAAGAAAATCCATTAGAGTCAGATATTATTATCATTGATGAGATGTCTATGGTGGATATTTCTTTGATGCATGCACTTTTATCCGCTATTTCTATTGGGACAAGACTGATATTGGTTGGTGATGTGAACCAGCTGCCAAGTGTTGGACCAGGTAGTGTGTTGAAAGACATGATATTATCGAACAAATTTTGTGTTGTCAAACTGAACAAGATTTTCAGACAGGCATCTGAAAGTGATATTGTTGTGAATGCTCACAAAATTAATAGAGGGGAGTCTGTGCGAATGGATAACAAGAGCAAAGATTTCTTCTTTTTAAAACGTTATGATGCGGAGGTTATTGTTGCATCTATTGTGTATCTCGTACAGAAAAAACTACCGCCTTATGTAAATGCTAAGCCGCTGGATATACAGGTTCTTACGCCAATGCGAAAAGGTCTGTTGGGGGTAGAGCGTCTGAATGAAGTATTGCAGAAATATTTGAATCCAGGTGATGGGAAGAAAAAAGAGAAAGAATATGGCAGTGGCTTATTCCGCGAGGGGGATAAGGTTATGCAGATTCGAAACAACTATCAGTTGGAGTGGGAAATCAGAGGAAAATACGGAATTGCTGTGGAACGCGGAATTGGCGTGTTTAACGGTGATATGGGAATTATTCAGGAAATCAATACGTTTGCTGAGACTATGACGGTGCTATTTGAAGAAAACAGATATGTGGAATATAGTTTTAAGCAGTTGGAAGAATTGGAACTGGCATATGCGGTAACTATTCATAAGTCTCAGGGAAGTGAATATCCGGCGGTTATCTTACCGTTGTTGGGCGGTCCTAAAATGTTATTGACAAGAAACCTGCTGTATACAGCAGTTACAAGAGCGAGAACGTGTGTGACTGTAGTCGGAAGTGATGTGACCTTTCAGGAAATGATAGATAATAAAATGGAGAGAGGCAGATATACCAGTTTACAGGAAAGAATAGAGGAAATGATGAGTACATGATAAAAAATAAAGTATTTCATTTCATGCTTGATATGATTTATCCAAGGCGATGTACTTTTTGTGACTGTATTTTAGGGGTGAAGGAACAATACGTATGTAAAGCATGCAGGAATAAGGTTCCTTCACCTGTAAAAGAACCCAAATGTAAAAAATGTGGCAAACCTCTGACGAATGATATACAGGAGTATTGTCATGATTGTAGTATGGATAGACATAGCTTTGAATATGGAAAGGGCGTTTTCTTATATCGGGACCTGATGAAAGATGCAGTTATGCGTTTTAAATTTCATGGAAGAAAGGAATATGGTTTTTTTCTTGGTAAATTAATGTGTTTATATTCAAAAGGTTTTATCGAACAGATTAACCCAGAGGTGCTGATTCCAGTACCGATTCATAGAAAAAAGCGAAATGTCAGAGGATTCAATCAGGCAGAAGTATTAGCAAAAATGATAAGCAAAGGGTTTTCTATACCCCTTCGTACCGATCTGGTATTGCGTAAAAAATTCACAAAAGCTCAAAAAGAATTAAATCGAAAAGAACGTAAGAAAAATCTTCAAAAGGCCTTTGAAGTAAAAGAGGAGGCAGGGGCATATAACTGTGTGTTACTTATCGATGATATTTATACAACAGGAAGTACAATTGATGGAATTGCGGAAAAATTGAAGGCGCAAGGAGTGAAAAAAGTATATTTTTTGGCTTTATGTATAGGTCAGGGAATGTGAAAGAATATTCGGAACAGTTACATAGTTATTTGAAAAATTACTTTAATTAGGTTACATTTTATGATAAAATAGTAAATGTATGAGTATGTAACGATAAAGTAGGTGATTGTATGTTAAATGAAAAAAGAATTCGCCTGATGACCCAGTTGGCCAGATATGAAAATGGGGATGGAAAAGAAGATTTGCGAGTTTCCAAATATTATCGAGGTGATTTTATAGGGCTTGCTTTGCTTAAGAATTTCGTCTTGACCAGTATTGGATATGTGATTGCTTTGGCTTTGGTTGCAGCATATTTTATGGATTATTTAATGGAAAATGTACACAAAATGAATATTATATTGCTGATCGTTTTGATTATTAGTGGTTATGTTATTACAATGACTGTATTTTCTGTTATTACGTATGCAACCTATTCGATGAAGTATTCTTCAGCAAAACGTCGTGTAGAATGGTATGGAAAAAGATTATCCAGGTTATCGGATTTATATGGAAAAGAAGAAATTATAAAAAATCAAAAACTTGAAAACAGGAGGAAACAATCATGACTCTGTTATTAGAATTTAAAGAAAAATTAAAGCAGATTTATGCGAATTATGGATATGCGGTAATTCCTGTTGGCAAATTTCTCTTGGCATTTATAATCTTTAAAAGTATTTCTGGAACATTGAATTTTGTAGAATCTTTAAATAGTATCTTCATACTGTTGATTTTGGCATTGATTTGCTGCATTATGCCTTTGAATGTTACAGTATTTTTCGGTTTGGCGTTGATTGTGCTGCAATGCTATGGAGTTGGAGTGGAAGTTGCTGCATTTGCATTGGCAGTCATTTTGATTATTGCGATTTTATTTATTCGCTTTGCGCCTCAGGATGCTATTATTTTACTGGTGACACCGATGGCATTTGCATTAAAGATTCCATGTGTGATACCAATTGGTTTTGGGTTAACAAAAAAGCCTTCGTCAGCAATTTCTGCCGGATGTGGAGTTATACTCTATTATCTGATTGATTTGGTTCAGCAAAAATCCAGTGTATTACAAGGTGCTGAGTCTACGGTTCTAATGCAGAATCTGAAATTATTGTTAGACGGATTGGTAAAAAATCAGAGTCTGATGATGAATGTGATTGCTTTTGCAGCAGTATTGTTGATTGTGTACGTTATTCGTTCTTTACATGTGGATTATGCATGGCATATGGCAATTGTAATCGGCGGTGTTTCTTATGTGATCATCATGGCTGCCGGTGGATTGGTTTTAGATGTCTCCAATCCTGTAATACCGTTGTTAGTTGGAACTATTGGAAGTGTAATTGTGGCCGAAATGCTTCATTTCTTATTATTTAATGTGGATTATAGCAGGACAGAGATGCTGCAGTTCGAAGACGACGAATATGTTTATTTTGTAAAAGCGGTTCCTAAAATGAGTATCGCAGAAAAAGATGTAACTGTAAAAACGATTGAAGAAGATCAGGAAACAGATATGGCTCCGCCATCTGATGTAGATGGGCAGGAATATCCACATGGACCTGTATCCCAGGAAACGATAGTTTTTGCAGGATTTGATAGAAAAATGGAAGACGTTCCAGCGGATACGGGAGCACCGATCCAGAAACTGGATGATGATCAAATGGAAGAAGTAGATTTTGAGTCAAAACTGGAACAGTCATTAAATGATTTATAAAGTATAAAAATGGAGGAGGAGTGAAGGCATGAGTAATTTCATAGAATATTTAAAATTGCAGCATATAAAGTTTTCATTACCTGATTCCATTGGTGTGATTGACATTGTACAGATTTTGATAATTGCAATATTGGTTTATTACATTATGGTGTGGGTACAGAGTACACGAGCATATACTCTTTTAAAAGGGATACTGTTTGTTGTGTTCTTTATGATTATTGCAGTTGTCCTGAAAATGAATACGATTTTATGGATTTTCAAACAATTAAGCGTTGTATTGATTACGTGTATTATTGTTATTTTTCAGCCAGAGCTACGAAAAGCGTTGGAGCAGCTTGGTGAGAAAGGGATGTTATCCTCTTTGCTGCCGTTCGAAAGCAGTAAGTCTGTAGAAGAACGTTTGACAGACAGAACAATTGGAGAACTTGTACATGCAGTTTTTGCAATGGGTGAAGTAAAGACAGGCGCGCTTATTGTTATAGAGCAGAATGTTTTATTAAAAGAATATGAGAAAACTGGGATTGCGATTGATTCAGCAATCAGCAGTCAGTTGTTAATTAATATTTTTGAACATAATACACCATTGCATGATGGTGCAGTAATTATACGCAATAACAGAATTGTTTCTGCCACCTGTTATTTGCCTTTGTCTGATAATCTTGCGTTAAATAAGAGTTTGGGGACCAGACATCGTG
The DNA here is from genome assembly GCA_036308845.1 of Ruminococcus sp. Taxonomy (GTDB): domain Bacteria; phylum Bacillota; class Clostridia; order Lachnospirales; family Lachnospiraceae; genus Oliverpabstia. Next base: position 12,506 of record JAXJUX010000156.1, on the reverse strand, counting down.
CGGGTGTTGGAATCAGTGAAGTAAGCGATGCATTTACTATTGTTGTTTCGGAAGAAACAGGAAAGGTTTCTTATACGTTAGGTGGTCACATTTATACTGGTGTTACGCCAACTATTCTGAGAGAACAGTTAGCAAAATTGCAGCAGAAATCAAGTGGTGTAAAAGAAGAAAATAGCAAGTTTATGATATGGAAAGGACGAGGTAAAAATGAAGAAAAAGTGGAATGACAACCTTTCTTTGAAAATTTTATCTGTATTGATTGCTATTTTTATCTGGGTGGTCGCTTCCAGCGAGAGTGATCCGATTGATACGAAAGGGTATTCCGTAAAAGTAAATGTAACAAACAGTAACTATATTTACAAACTTGATAAAACATATCAGATTAAAGATGAAAATCAAACGGTAACCGTTTATGTAACTGGAAAAACATCTGTAATTTCGGATCGTAATGATATCAAGGTAGAGGCTGATTTGACACAGATTGTAGATATGAATTCAGATCCGGCATATGTTCCATTACAATTTGTTCCTGTTGCTGGAATTTCCATGGAAGATGTCAATATTATTCCAAAAACAATACCTGTTTATATTGAGGATATTGAAAGAAAAGATTTTGTGATTACCGTCAATCCAAGGGGAAGCGCCGGAACAGGATATGAAATTGGAGAATGTACGGCTTCGTTGGAAAAAATTACAGTGCAGGGACCAAAATCAATTGTTGATCAGATCAGCAGTGTGGTTGCATCAGTAGATGTATATGGAATGACAGAGGACACAACGAAAAAAGCAAAACTTCAGTTTACGGATGCAGAAGGAGCAACTTTGTCGGACGATGCAGTTAGTTATCTGCAGTTTTCTGATAATGTTGGAGAAGATCGTATTGTTGATGTAATGGTTGAACTTTGGGAAATTGTTGATGATGTTAAGGTAGAGGCAGAATATAGCGGCTATCCGGCTTATGGCTATCAGGTCGATAAAATCATAACGACACCGGAAACAATCTCTGTAGCCGGCAATAAAGAAGCACTTAAAAAATTAAAAGAAAATGACTATACAATTCAAATTCCGGCAAGTCTGATAAATGTAGATGGGCTGAATCAGGATGTAGAGGCAACAATCAAATTGAATTCCTTATTGAAGGAAGAAGATGGTTACAAAATACCAGAAAACAGAACGCAGTCTGTATTAGTAAAAGTAAGCATTTTACCATATGGAAGCAAAGAATTTGAAGTAAGTGTTTCTGATATCAAAGCTACGAATTTGGGAGATGATTTAAGGCTTATCTATAATCAAAATCTTGTAAAAGTCAGAGTAAAAGGAAATTACGCAGATTTGGAAGTTCTGGATGCTGATCAGATTAAAATGTCAATTGATTTGAAGGATAAGTTAGAAGGGGAATATACAATTCCTGTAACTGTTGTGCTGCCGGATGGATATGAGCAGGTGGAAAATTGTGTGACAACGGTTCAATTAACAAAAATGGAGAGTGATAAATAGTGGAAAAGTGTCCATATGCAAAAAAATGTGGTGGATGTTATTATCAAGGGACGGAGTATAGTGAACAGCTGAAAGATAAGCAGAAAAAAATCCAGAAATTATTGAAAAAATTTGGAAAAGCTGAAACTATTGTCGGAATGGAAGAGCCGTATTTTTATCGAAATAAAGTACATGCCACATTTAAACATAAAAAGAATGGGGATATTATTTCCGGTATTTATGAAGAAGGAACGCATAAAGTAGTTGCAGTGGAAGAATGTCAGATTCAGAATCAAAAAGCAAATGAAATCATACTGACGATTCGAAAACTGGCGAAATCATTCAAGATAAAGATCTATAATGAAGACAGTGGATATGGTTTATTGAGACATGTGTTGATTCGTACAGGAAAGTACACAGGCGAAGTTATGGTAGTGTTGGTTGCCGCTTCACCGGTGTTTCCGTCAAAAAATAATTTTGTAAAGGCACTCAGAAAGGAACATCCGGAAATTACAACCGTTGTATTGAATGTCAATGAAAAACGAACCAGCATGGTTTTGGGTGAGCGAAATATTGTTCTTTATGGAAAAGGATATATTGAAGATGAGTTGTGTGGATGTCGTTTTAGAATTTCTCCGTCATCTTTTTATCAGGTGAATCCAGTACAGACAGAGATCCTTTATAAAAAGGCAATCAAAATGGCTGGACTGTCAGGCAAGGAACGTGTTGTGGATGCATATTGCGGTACGGGAACGATTGGTTTGATTGCTTCAAAAGATGCGAAAGAAGTTATCAGTGTAGAACTCAATCGGGATGCGGTAAAAGATGCGATTGGTAATGCTAAACGCAATAATATTAAAAATGTTCGTTTTTATCAGGCCGACGCTGGTGAATTTCTGGTTTCTATGGCACAACAAAATGAGAAAGTGGATGTAATATTTATGGATCCACCACGTGCGGGCAGTGATGAAGCCTTTATGAGTTCTGTTTTTCAGATGGCACCGGAACGAATCGTATATATTTCCTGTAATCCTGAAACATTGGCAAGAGATTTGGAATATTTAACGAAAAAGTATACCGTAAAGAGAATATGTCCAGTGGATTTATTCCCATTTACCAATCATACAGAGGTTATATGTCTTTTGGGCAAATAAAAGATTGAACTTACAGAAGAACTGTTAATGAGATAAAACATTAACGGTTCTTTCTTAATTATGGAAAATACGATGGCGTATTAATGGATAAGCAGTTATAATACAAATAACAGGCGAAGAAATCTCACAGGGGGAATAAGGTATGAAAAAAGCAGAATTGATCGTAGATAAACATTTTATTTTGGGAGATGTAGACAAGCGTATCTATGGTTCCTTCATTGAGCATTTGGGACGTGCGGTATACGAAGGTATTTACCAGCCAAATAGTCCATTTGCAGATGAAGAAGGTTTGAGAAAGGATGTACTGGAACTGGTGCGTGAACTTCAGGTTCCAGTTGTCCGTTATCCGGGCGGAAACTTTGTTTCAGGCTATCACTGGGAAGATGGCGTAGGTCCAAAGGAAAATCGTCCGGCGAAAGTAGATTTGGCGTGGCAGGTAATTGAAACTAATGAATTTGGGTTGAATGAGTTTGCATCCTGGGCAAAAAAGGCAGAATCGGAAGTGATGATGGCAGTAAATCTGGGAACACGCGGTGCAGAAGATGCCAAAAATATTCTGGAGTACTGTAACTTTAAAGAAGGTACCTACTATAGTGATCTGCGCAAGAGTCATGGATACAAAGAACCTCACAACATCAAACTTTGGTGCATGGGAAATGAAATGGATGGTCCATGGCAGATGGGACATAAAACGGCTGATGAATACGGACGCCTGGCACAGGAAACCAGCCGCCTGATGAAAATGATGGATCCAACAATTGAGACAGTGGCTTGCGGAAGTTCCAATCTGGAAATGCCTACATTTGGAAGCTGGGAAGAAACAGTTCTGGAACATTGTTATGATGAAGTGGATTATCTTTCACTGCATCAATATTATGGAAATCGTGATGATGACACCGCAAATTTCCTTGCCTGCAACGTGGGAATGGATGAATTTATTTCTTCTGTGGTATCCATCTGCGATTGCGTAAAGGCAAAGAAACGAGGCAAGAAAAAAATCAACTTGTCTTTTGATGAATGGAATGTCTGGTATCACTCTAACGAAGCCGATGAAAAACTGGAAAAATGGGTGAAAGCACCTCATCAGTTAGAAGACGTATATAATTTTGAAGATGCGCTGTTGGTAGGCAGCATGCTGATTACACTTCTGCGCCATGCTGATCGTGTAAAAATTGCCTGTATGGCACAGCTTGTCAATGTTATTGCTCCAATCATGACGTCTGGTACCGGTGCATGGCGCCAGACCATTTTCTATCCATATATGTACACCAGCATGTATGGACGCGGAACAGTACTGAACACGGTAGTGAAATCACCGGTTTACGAAAGCAAGACCTATGGGGAAGCACCATATCTGGATGCTGTTATGGTTATGAATGAAGAAGATGAGACATTGGTCATTTTTATGGTAAATAAGAGTTTGGATGAAGATATGGAACTGTCTTGTAATCTTCGCCAATTTGCAGAATATCATCTGGAAGAGCATGTGGTGATGATCCATGAAAATATGAAAGCAGTCAATACGGAATCGGATCCGTATCAGGTGGCACCGACTCCAGGTACAACAGTGAAATTTGAAGATGGAAAACTGCATGGAGTATTGGGAAAACATAGCTGGAATATGATTCGTCTGGAAAAATAATGTTGGTGAAACAACAATCACCGTTACAGCAAATGGTGTGAAGAGTGGTACTTGTACGAGCTTTGTGAAGTAAAAAAAGGAAAATACGAGGTGCGGTAAATGAAAAAGGAAGAATTAAATGCATTGTTGCAAGATATGCCTTTGGAAGAAAAAGTAAATCAAATGCTGCAGATTGTAGGATTTATCTATTTACAAAATGATTCCGATATTTTGACGGGTCCGGCAAGAAATATGGGACTTACAAAAGACAATGTGGATTTAGCAGGATCTATTCTGGGAACGTTTGGTGCGGATAATTTGATAAAGATTCAAAAAAATCAGATGGAAAAACAGCCTCATCATATTCCGATGTTGTTTATGATGGATGTGATTCATGGAATGAAAACAATTTTTCCGATACCTTTAGGGCAAGGCGCTACATTTGAACCAGAGCTTTCTGAAAAATGTGCTGCAGTTGCGGCAAAAGAGGCGGCAGTCAGTGGTTTGCATGTGACATTTGCTCCGATGGTGGATTTGGTAAGGGATGCCCGTTGGGGACGCGTAATGGAATCGACAGGCGAAGATCCATATTTGAATTGTTTGTTTGCAGCAGCACAGGTAAAAGGTTTTCAGGGAGAAGACATGAGTGAACCGTTTAAGGTTTGTTCCTGTGTGAAACATTTTGCCGGATACGGCGGTGCACAGGCAGGACGCGAATACCATACGGTTGATGTGGGCGAACGTAGTTTCAAACAATACTATCTTCCATCATATAAAGCAGGTATTGATGCCGGTGCGGGCATGGTGATGACTTCGTTTAATACGATTGATGGGGTTCCGGCAACTGCCAATAAGTGGTTGATGCGAGAGGTTTTGCGTGAAGAAATGGGATTTGACGGCGTTTTGATTTCCGATTTTTCCGCTATTTTAGAGACAATTGCGCACGGATATTGCGAAGATGAAAAAGATGCAGCGAAGAAAGCACTGGAAGCAGGTGTAGACATTGATATGATGACAACCGTATATGCAGGAAATCTGTGTGAAATGGTAAAAAGCGGAGAAATCGATGAAGCGCTGATTGATGAAAGTGTATTGCGTATTCTGGAATTGAAAAATAAATTGGGACTTTTTGAAAATCCGTATAAAGATGCCAATGAAGAATTGGAAAAAGAAGTGATTTTGTGTGAAGAACACCGGGCATTGGCGAGAGAGGCAGCTTGCAAATCTTTTGTCTTGTTGAAAAATGACGATATTTTACCAATTAAGAAAGAACAAAAAATTGCTTTCATTGGACCTTATGTAAGTAACAAAGAAATAATCAGTATGTGGGCAGTAACAGGAGATTCCAAGGATTGCGTAACGATAGAAGAAGCAGCAAAAGAAGTATTGGATGATAAGAAGGTGACATTTTGCAAGGGAACTTCTGTGTTAAGTGAAGAGGTGGAAATGTTTGGGTTTGACCAGTATTACCCTGAAATTCTGACGGAAGAAGAAAAAATGCATTTACTTCAGGTGGCAATTACGGCAGCGAAAGAAGCTGATATCGTTATTATGCCAATGGGAGAACATTATTTACAGTCCGGAGAAGCTGCAAGCAGAGCTGATATTACAGTACCAGAAAATCAGATGGAATTATTCAGAGAGATTGTAAAAGTAAATGAAAATATCGTAGTAGTATTATTCAATGGCCGACCTCTGGATATTCGTGAGATTTCAAGAAAAGCTAAGGGAATACTGGAAGTATGGATACCAGGAAGTGAAGGTGGACATGCGATTATGGATGTATTGACTGGGGCATACAATCCTTCTGGAAAACTTACTATGAGTTTTCCATACGCAGTGGGACAGGTTCCGGTATTTTATAATGAGTTGGTAACGGGACGACCGTTTTTACCGATGCATGAAGATCACTTCCATTCCAAATATCTGGACATTCCAAATACACCTTTATATCCGTTTGGGTATGGATTGTCTTATACAAAATTTGAAATTTCTCCGATACAGTTAAGTACTGAGAAAATGACGAAAGAAACACAGATACTGGCGAGTGTTACTGTGAAAAATACAGGAAATGTTGCCGGAACAGAAGTAGTTCAGCTTTATATACAGGATGTGACGGCCAGTGTGGTAAGACCGAAAAAAGAGTTAAAAGGGTTTGAGAAAGTGGAACTGAAACCAGGTGAAAGTCAAGAAGTCGAATTTGCTATTGATGAAACAATGCTCCAATTTTTACGTGCAGATGGAAGTTGGGGAAGTGAACCTGGCAATTTTAACGTATGGATTGGAAACTCCAGTGATACGGAAAATAGGACAGAATTTGTGTTAGAATAATGATGATCGGGCATGTATAGAAATTTTCGATACATGCCCATTTTCTCTATTATCTTATCGTAGCAAGTATATTATTGATCAATTCCTCCGCCCTACACGTCAATTCATCCAGCGTAAGCGGCAATTTTCCTGCAAACCAATCCCGATATAAATTACTTAATCCGCCAGCACAAAAGCGCATGGTGAAAATGTAGTCCTCATGGCTGCAAATAGAGAATTCTTCTTCATGATCCAGCAAATATCCCAGAACAATATCAACCAATTGTTCCTGCATCAGTGGAGCAGCACTGGAGTTCATGATTTTTTTGTAAAAATCCAGATCAGCAGAGAGACTGGCTTTGATTTCATAAAGTAAGGCGGTGCTCAGCGGTACGGAATTCTGAGAAATCGCTTCTCGAATGCTTGTAAAGGTCTGTTGTATGAGATGATTGATGACGTCGGGGATGTCCATGTAATGGGCATAAAAAGTTCCCCGATTGATTTCGGCACGTTTTACCACATCGGTTACTGTTATTTTATCTAATGGTTTTTCCATCAAAAGATCCGCCAAAGCCTGGTTGATCAGCTTGCGGGAACGGATTGCACTTCGATATTCTGCTTTTGCCATAATTCCTCCAAAATCGAACAATTTTTAGTGTTATGTTGGATTTCCAACACCTATGAAAATATTGATGATTGTTCAAATTCATTAGATTTATTATAATAAACCCAAATGTAAAAATCAATAACTGTCTGATTTTGTAAAAATGAACGATTTTGAAAGGGAGGGTTTTATGAAAGAAAAAAAATCGGGTAATTTTATCGAAAAACTTGCCACGTTCATTGTTGACAAGAGAAATCTGTTTTTCTTGTTGTACATTTTTGCATTTGTTTTCTGTATTTTCTCCATGAATTGGGTAGAGGTGGAAAATGATGTAACTACGTACCTGTCAGAAGAAACAGAAACTCGTCAGGGTCTGGATGCAATGAATGAAAACTTTGAAACTTTTGCTACGGCGCAGGTCATGGTTTCCAATATTACGTACGAGACTGCGCAAGAAATTAACAATTTTATGGCAGAGGTCGAAGGGGTCGATATGGTTACCTTTGATGACACTGCGGACCATTATACAGATGCTTCTGCTTTGTATGACATTAGTTTTGCTGGGGGCAATTTTGATGACATCAGTTTGCAGGCACTGGAAGAAATTGAAAATGTGCTTTCTTCTTATGATATTTCCGTGTACACGATGGTAGGATACGATGAAAATGCAATGCTGCAGCAGGAAATGAACACCATTCTGGTTGTGGCTGCAATTATCATTGTTCTGGTGCTGATGCTGACAAGCCGGGCGTACATGGAAGTTCCAGTATTGATTCTGACCTTTGGGGCTGCAGCGTTGCTAAACATGGGAACGAACTTCCTGTGTGGAAAAATCAGTTTTATTTCGGATTCTGTTGCAGTAGTGCTTCAGTTGGCACTGGCAATTGACTATGCGATTATTTTGTGTCATCGATTCTCTGATGAACACGAAACCAAAGATGTGAGAGAATCCTGTATCATTGCCTTGAGTAAGGCAATTCCGGAAATCAGCGGTTCCTCTATGACGACAGTCAGTGGTCTGGCGGCTTTGGCATTTATGGAATTTGGTATTGGCTTGGATATGGCAATTGTATTGATCAAATCCATTTTGCTGAGTCTGCTTTCTGTATTTACACTGATGCCGGGTCTGTTGATTTTATTCAGTCCGCTGATTGATAAGACAAAACATAAAAAATTGCTTCCAAATATCACGTTTGCAGGAAAATTTGCGGTGAAAGCACGCCGCATCATTCCGCCGCTGTTCATTTTGTTGTTGGTTGGAGCGTTTAAACTTTCCAGTGATTGTCCGTATGCATACAGCTATAACGATTTGAAAACCACAAAAATGACAGAAAGACAGGAAGCATATTTTAAAATCAAAGACACCTTCGGAAACAGCAATATGGTTGCGGTCGTTGTGCCGAGTGGGGATTACGAGGCTGAAAGCAAGATTCTTCGTACTTTAAATCAGTGTGAGGAAGTAAAAAGCACCATGGGACTTTCCAGTATGGAAGCGATGGATGGTTATACCTTGACAGAAGCGTTGAATCCGCGCGAACTTTCAGAACTGGTGGGAATGGATTACGAGGTAGTAAAGGTCCTTTATACGGTATATGCAGCAGAATACGATCAGTATGGTGAAATCCTCAGCGGTTTGGATGAATATGAAATTCCGTTGTTTGATATGCTCATTTATCTGAAAGACCAGATGGAAGCAAATAATATTCATTTGAGTGGTGAAGACCAGGAAATGGTGGATGAGCTTTTTGCACAGTTAGACCTGGCACAGGCGCAGCTGCAGAATGAGAAATACAGCCGCATGGTTGTGTATCTGAATCTGCCGGAGGAAGGCGAGGAAACGTACGCTTTCCTGGAACAGATGCGTACAATCATTGGAAAATATTATGAAAATGACTATTATGTAATAGGAAATTCTTCCAGTTCCAGAGACCTTTCAGCTTCCTTTATAAACGATAATCTGTTGATTTCTATCTTATCCGCGTTTTTCGTTATTTTGGTACTGTTGTTTACCTTCCAGTCAGCGGGACTTCCTGTTTTGCTGATCATCGTTATTCAGGGAAGTATCTGGATTAACTTTTCTTTCCCGACGCTTACGGGAGAGCCATTGTATTTCCTTGGGTATCTGATTGTAAACGCGATTATGATGGGTGCAAATATTGACTATGCGATCGTTATTTCCAGCCATTATCAGGAATTAAAAGCACATATGCCGCACAAAGAAGCAATCGTGCATGCGTTAAATGCAGCATTTCCTACCGTATTTACTTCCGGTACGATTATGGCTTCTGCGGGAATGCTGATCGGCGTGCTGTCTGCACAGCCGGTAGTTTCCACGATGGGAAGCTGTCTGGGGCGTGGTACGATCATTTCCATGTTCCTGGTACTTTTCGTGCTTCCGGCATTTTTGGTACTTGGTGATTCGATCATCAATCGTACCAGTTTCAAATTGAAAGGAATCGAAGCAAAGACAAAAACAGCCAGTGGTACCGTCAGAGTATCCGGTCATGTGCGTGGTTACATTTCCGGTATTGTAGATGCGGACATTGACGGTATCATTCATGGACAGTTAAACGCTTCCGTATCAACGGATGGCCAGATTACAGAAGAAGGAGGCGAAGAAAATGAATAAACGTATCATTGGTATCTTTCTTTGTGTAATGCTGTTGCTTGGTACGGTCATGCCTGTGTATGCGGATACAAAAGAATCCGAAACAGCAGCCGAAACTTATGTGATTGCTACCGTAGATGAATTTTTGACATTTGCCGAAAAATGCCGTCTGGACAGTTTTAGTAAAGAACTGCAGGTTTCCCTGGAAGCAGATCTTGATCTGTCAGGAACCGATTTTGAAAGTATTCCTACATTTTCTGGTACATTTGATGGAAAGAATCATATGATTACCGGAATGGAGATTACTGGAGAAGGATCCACACTTGGACTCTTCCGTTATCTGACTTCCTCTGCGGTTGTAAAAAATCTGCGTGTGCAGGGTGATATGCATCCAGAAGGCAGCCGGGAAGAAATCGGAGGAATTGCCGGAAAAAATGAAGGTACGATTTTCAATTGTACATTCTCTGGAACGATTTCTGGTTCCAATGAAATAGGAGGAATTGCCGGTATCAATGCGGTAACCGGAATTATCGAAGACTGTCAGGTGACCGGTGAAATTTATGGAGATCATTTTGTCGGCGGCATTGCAGGACAAAATGACGGAGTCATTCGCCTTTGTGCCAATCGTTCCGTGATTAATGGTACTGCACAGCAAAATGAAGTGAAAATTTCAGATATTACGATAGATACATTGAAATCATCAGAATCAGCAGATACCGTAACAGATGTGGGTGGAATTGCCGGATTGAGCGGTGGTGTCATCCGCGAGTGTATCAATTATGGCAATGTAGGTTACAAACACATGGGCTATAATATCGGCGGTATTGCCGGTACACAATCTGGATATATCGTAGATTGTTTCAATTATGCGGATATCGAAGGCCGTAAAGAAGTAGGCGGCATCGTCGGACAGATGGAACCTGTTTCCTATATCGAATATAGCGAAGATACGCTGCAGATTTTGCAGGGGCAGTTGGATGCCATGTCTGCATTGACCAATCAGGCATCAGCCAATGCACAGAACAGTGCTTCCTCCATCAGCGGACAAATCGGAACTCTGATGGGACAAGTGCAGGATGCAAAAAATGCGGTGGAAATGTTGGTGGATGAAGTGGATTTGTCGGATGTGGAATTGCCGGAGGTGAGTTTGGATGATATTGAGCTTCCAGAGGTGAATCTGGAGGATATCGAACTGCCGGAAGTGGACTTGGAAAATCCAGAACTGCCGGAAGTAGATTTACCAGAAGTGGACTTAGAAAATCCGGAACTGCCGGAAGTGGATTTACCAGAAGTGGACTTAGAAAATCCGGAACTGCCGGAAATAGATTTACCAGAAATCGATTTGGAAAATCCGGAACTTCCAGAAGTGAATTTGCCGGAGGTGGATATTCAGACGTCGGATATGTCTCAGATTACTTCACAGCTCCCAGATGCAGACAGCATAAAAGCGGCTCAAAATGCATTGAGCAGCAGTATGAGTGCCATGCAGGGAACGCTTAGCAGTATTGGTTCTTCTGTACAGGGTATGACAAGTACGTTATCCAGAGATATGCAGGCAATTTCCGACCAGATTAGTGTTATGAGTAACACCATCAGTAATGCATCGGATAATCTGGGAGGGAGTGTCACTGATGTGTCCGATCAGGATACCGCAAATGATATTACTGGAAAAGTACAAACCTGTGTCAATTATGGGAATGTACTTGCCGATAGAAATGTAGGCGGAATTACCGGTGCGATGGCAATGGAAAATGATCTGGATATTTTGGAAGATTGGGAGACCATTGGGGAAGATTCTCTGAATTTCCAAAGTGAAGTGCGTGCCGTTATTCTGGCCTGTCATAACGAAGGAACTGTTACAGCCAGAAAACAGAATGCAGGTGGTATTGTAGGTTGGCAGCCAATCGGTTTGGTAAAAAACAGCCTGAATACAGGAAGCGTGGAAGCGGAAGGTGCAGATTATGTAGGCGGTGTTTCTGGTATTAGTAGTGGATTTATCCGTAAAAGTTACGCAAAATGTGAAATTACCGGAAGTTCTTATGTAGGCGGAATCGCAGGAAGCGCAACCATCGTGTCAAATTGCTGCAGTATGGTTGTGATTAACGAAGCCAGCGAAAAAGCAGGTGCGATCCTTGGCGTGGCAAACGATGATACTTCAGAAGAAAAACCAATTAAAAAGAACTATTATCTGGTTGTTTCAGAAGACATCGGCGGTATTGATGGAATCAGTTATGCGGGTGTTGCACGCTCACTGAAAAAAGCAAAATTCCTTGCAGTGGAAAATTTGCCGGAACAGTTCCAGCAGGTAATCCTTCATTTTGTATTTGAAGATGGAACGGAAGAAACCATTTCTGTTGCTCCGGGAGAAGACGTAGATATTTCCCAAGTGCCTGCTATTCCGGAAAAGGAAGGATATGTGGGCGAATGGGACGGCCTTGAGGAAGACGATCTTTCGAATGTTGTTTTCGATAAAACGTATGAAGTTATTTACAATTCTTACGAAAAAACAATTCAAAGTGAAGAATGTCACGAAAATGGTAAACCAGTACTATTGGTACAGGGAACCTTTACGTCAAAAGCAGAAGTTGTATTGGAAAAATCGGATGCTTCTCCTGTAGGTGTGGATGGAACACTCATTGAAGTGTGGGATGTTTCTTTGAGTGAAAACGAGTATGTAACTGCAGGGCGTTTCCTGATTCCTGATGGCTGTGATGGAGAAAAACTGCAGGTTTA
>JAXJUX010000155.1:0-2169 GCA_036308845.1 Ruminococcus sp. | reverse complement strand
CTGCATTGGCAGTATTTTTAACAGGTGTTACAGAACCATTGGAATTTATGTTTATGTTCTGTGCATTGCCTTTGTATGTGGTATATGCATTACTGCAGGGATGTGCATTTGCGATGGCGGGAATCGTTGATCTGCGTTTGCATTCTTTCGGTAATCTGGAACTCTTTACCCGTATTCCAATGTCCTTAAAAGCAGGACTTGGCGGTGATATTATCAACTTTATCATCTGTGTTGTTGTATTCTTCGCTATTGGTTATGCGGTTGCATATTTTATGATTGGAAAATTCAAATTTGCAACACCAGGACGTCTTGGTAATTATCAGGAAGAAAATGGTGATGATGAAAATGCTCCTGCAGCTGAGAAAAAGAGCGGCGGCAGCGGACAGCCAGAACGCATCATTGCCCTCCTTGGCGGTAGAGAAAATATTACTTTAGTAGATGCTTGTATGACACGTCTGCGTGTAACGGTAAAAGATCCTTCCAAAGTTGCGGATGCAGCAGCATGGAAAGCGGAAGGTGCCCTTGGTCTTGTAACAAAAGATACGGGTATCCAGGCGATTTACGGACCAAAAGCAGATGTATTGAAATCAGATATCAACGATATTTTATAAAATTATGAAATTATTGACTTTAAATACGCATAGTCTTCAGGAAGAAAATTACTTCCGGAAGCTTCAGGAATTTGCAGCATACGTAAGTAAAGAAGCCCCTGATATTATAGCCATGCAGGAAGTGAATCAGTCACAGTCTGACCCCCTTGCTGACGAAGAACTTCTAAGTGGATATGTTGCGTGTGATGCAAACAGTGTGCCTGTGCGGATGGATAACCATGCCGCACAGGTGGCAAAATACCTGCGGAACGCAGGATTGAATGTAAGCTGGACCTGGATTTCAGGAAAAGTTGGATATGGAAAATATGATGAAGGTATGGCTTTGATGAGTCTGAATGGTGCGATTACAGAAGTGGAATCCTTTTATATCAGTCAGATTCAGGATTACCAGAATTGGAAGACAAGAAAGGTGCTTGGCATCAAAACAGAACATTGCGAGGATTGGTTTTATACTGTTCACATGGGATGGTGGGATGACGAGGAAGAACCTTTTGCAAATCAGTGGAATGTCTTTCAAAGTTATTTAGAAGAAAAAAGAAACTCCGGCTGTGTGTGGCTGATGGGAGATTTTAACAGTCCCGCGCAGGTGGCAGGTCAGGGATATGACCAGATTCTGGCATCCGGTTGGAAGGATACGTATCTGATGGCAGAAGAAAAAGATGATGGTATCACAGTACCGGGTGTGATTGATGGTTGGAGAGATAAATTAAAAGATGATTCCAGCGAAATTCATGGTATGCGCATCGATCATATCTGGTGCAGCCAGAAAAAAGATATCCAAACATCCTACGTTGTTTTCAATGGAAAACAAGAACCCGTAGTATCCGACCATTTTGGTGTAATGGTCATTTACTAAATATGAAGTCTTAAAATGTTTATCATTTTATGAACTCCCCTCCTTTAATAAGAAGCAAAGATTGAGGAATCAGTCGGTGCTTCTTATTTTTTTGTCGCTTGTTTAGTTTGAGTTTAGAAATCTTTCATATATTGAAAGGGATTAATCCTTGAGTTTTCGTTTTTTATGTATTAGAGTAGTAGGTATCTAAGGAGGGCTAAGTGTCATGAAAATTGAGTGGAAATCGTGTTTTAAAGTAGGCGTTAGTATATTTATTTTATACTTGTGCATTCATTACTGGACCCAGGCAGCAAGTCTTGTTGGAACAGTAGTTGGTGCCGGAATGCCGCTGATTATTGGATGTGCGGTTGCATATGTAGTAAATATTCTGATGAGTTTTTATGAAAAATATTATTTCAGAAATTCGAAAAATGACAAGGTGATAAAAAGCAGAAGACCAGTCTGTATGATTGCTGCATTTATTACAGTGATTGTAATCGTAGCGTTGATTGTAGGTTTGGTTGTGCCGGAGTTTATCGCCTGCGTTCGTTTGTTGATTGAAAAAGTGCCAGGAGCTATAGCAATGGTAGAAAAATGGCTGGTTGAATATGAAATTATTTCAGAGGAATCCTGGAATTTTGTACAATCATTTGATTTGCAGGGAAAAGCGCAGCAGATTATCAATACTGTAACATCTGGTATCGGAACGATGATGGGAACAAT
>JAXJUX010000154.1:0-10370 GCA_036308845.1 Ruminococcus sp. | reverse complement strand
TGAAAAAGCCAAACGGCTCCAAACCTGGATTTGTTGTTTATTATACCAACTATTCACTTATGATTGAGCCGGATATCCGAGGCATTCAGCAAATACAATAAGGAGGTGTCTATGCGAAAATACAAAAAAACAAAAGAAAACGAAATCAAAAGACAACCAATTGAACGTATTTTTGCATCCTCCGAACAGGGTCTTACAAAAGAGCAGGCTGCAGACCGTATGGAAAAAGGCTGGGATAACGCTCCGGTTGATCCACCTTCTAAAACCATAGAAGAAATTATTATCAGTAATGTTTTTACATATTTTAACCTTGTTTTTGTGGTTCTGGCTGTTTTGCTGATTATCGTTGGTGCTTTTAACAATTTGACATTTTTACCAGTCATCATTTCCAACACATTGGTCGGAATCGTTCAGGAAATACGTTCCAAAAAGGCATTGGATAAATTAAATGTATTAAATGCACCAAAAGTAACCGTTGTTCGAAACGGTGAACTTCTTACCATACCAGCGCAGGAAGCGGTTCTTGATGATGTTGCTCAGTTTACTGCCGGCAATCAGATATGTGCCGATGGCACGGTGTTGGATGGCGAAGTCTCCGTAAATGAATCCCTTTTGACAGGGGAAGCCGATGAAATCACAAAAAAACCGGGTGACATGCTGTATTCCGGAAGTTTTATTGTTTCCGGAAGCTGTAAGGCACGACTCGATCAGGTTGGCGCAGATTCATATGTTTCAAAATTGACTTTGGAAGCCAAAGCCATGAAACAGGGCGAACAGTCCGAAATGATGCGTTCCCTCAATCGTCTGGTTAAAATTGTAGGTATTTTGATCATTCCGATTGGTGTCATTTTGATTCTTCAGCAATATGTTATTGCTCATAACAGTTTTCGTGAAAGTGTAGAAGGAATGGTTGCCGCTGTGATTGGTATGATTCCGGAAGGTCTTTATCTTCTTGCGAGTGTAGCCCTCGTTGTGAGTGTTATGCGGCTTGCCAAGAAAAAAGTTCTTGTTCACGATATGAAATGCATCGAGTCCCTTGCCAGAGTCAATGTTTTGTGCGTAGATAAAACCGGTACCATCACTGAAAACACGATGCATGTTCACAAACTGGTTCCTATCGCGTCAAATCAAGAGGCAGAACAGGAATCAACCACTCCTGCACTGACGCTGGAAGATTTAGAAAAACGTGTAGGCGATTTTGCTTTCGCCATGTCCGCGGACAATGCGACTATGGAAGCAATTAAAAAATATTTCACAAAAAAAACGAAAGCAAAAGCATCCTCTATAACATCTTTTTCTTCTACTTATAAATACAGCAGCGCTGTATTTAATGATACCTGCTATATATTAGGCGCACCAGAATTCGTATTGCGTGATGCTTACGAACAGTATAAAGAAACAATTGAAAGCTATAGTAACGACGGTTATCGTGTACTGGTTTTTGGAGTCTATGACGGCATTTGTGATGGAAAAGAACTGAAAGAAAAAGTAATACCTTACGGTTTGATTTTATTGGAAAATCCGATTCGTACAGAAGCTTGGGAGACTTTCCAGTATTTTGCAGATCAGGGCGTGGAAATCAAAGTAATTTCCGGAGACAATCCAGTAACTGTTTCTAAGGTTGCCGCCAGAGCTGGAATCTCAAAAGCAGGAAACTATATCGATGCCAGCACGCTGCAGTTTGAAAAAGAAATCGAAGATGCTGTTCTAGAGTATACTGTTTTTGGACGAGTTACTCCTGAACAGAAACGTAAATTTGTCCATGCTCTGAAAAAAGCTGGTAAAACAGTGGCTATGACAGGTGACGGTGTCAATGATGTCCTTGCCTTAAAAGATGCAGATTGTAGTATCGCAATGGCTTCCGGCAGTGATGCTGCTGCACAGGCAGCTCAGTTGGTGTTGTTAGAATCCGATTTTTCCTGCCTGCCTTCTGTCGTATTAGAGGGACGGCGAGTCGTCAATAACCTGCAGCGTTCCGGAAGTTTGTTTCTCGTAAAAAACATTTATAGTTTGTTACTGTCCATTTTTTCTATGGTATTGATGATCAATTATCCATTGGAACCATCTCAGGTATCCTTAATCGGAATTTTTACCATTGGAGTTCCTGCATTTTTACTGGCGATGGAGCCAAATTACAAACGAATTGAAGGAAAGTTTATCACTAATATTTTACTGACCGCACTACCTGCAGGATTAACCGATTTCTTAATTGTTAGCTTTTTAACTCTATTTGGACTTACATTTGGTTTAACAACAGACGAGATTTCTACAACTGCAACATTTCTTCTTGCAATCGTAGGATTCATGATACTCTTTAAAATCAGCCAGCCGATGAATAAATTCCGCTGGCTAGTCTGGGGATGCATGATCATTGGATTAATTTTCTGTTTTATTGTTTTGCCAAATCTTTTCTCCATTGGACCGTTAACAAAGCGATGTGTATTGGTACTGATTGTCTTTTCTGTAGCTACAGAACCAATTTTCCGGTATCTGTCACATGGTTTTGGACGTATTCAGAGCCGGAGGAAACGAAAAAAATTATAAAAAAACTGGCATATCAGTCATCACAGTACTGATATGCCAGTCTTTTTATAATTATTTACATACAATATTTACGATTTTCTTAGGAACATAGATTTCTTTAATAATGTTTCCTGTCAGTTTGTCAGCAACAGCTTCTTTACCTCTTGCAATTGCATCTTCCTTAGAAATATCTACTGGGATGCTGATAACTGCACGAGTTTTTCCGTTAATCTGTACTGGCACTTCTACTTCATCAGCTTTCATTGCATTTTCATCACATACAGGCCATCCTGCTGCAAATACGGAACCTTCGTGTCCCAGTACTTCCCACAGTTCTTCTGTAATATGTGGAGCAAATGGAGCTAACAATACTGTAAATACAGACAATGTTTCTTTATCGATGCCGCCTGTTTTCTTAGCGATGTCGATAAATTTGTTGTTGTATTCCATGAATTTGGAAATTGCTGTATTCAAGCTGAAAGATTCCAGACGATCCTGAATGTCGTGAATCAGGCAGTTGCGCAGACGAATCATTTCTTTTGTTGGTTCAACATTTGTTTCTACGCTGTCCTGTACCAGTTTCCAGAAACGATTCAGGAAACGATATACACCGTCGATACCACGGTCATCCCATTCTGCATCCAGTTCTGGTGGTCCTACGAACAGTTCGTAAAGTCTCAGAGAGTCACATCCATAATCACGTACCAGATCGTCTGGAGATACTACGTTTCCTTTGGATTTACTCATCTTAATACCATTTTTACCAGTGATCATACCCTGGTTAAACAGTTTCTGGAATGGTTCGTCAAAATCTACTACGCCGATATCATACAGGAATTTTGTATAGAAACGAGAATACAGCAGATGCAGTACCGCATGTTCTACACCACCAATGTACATATCTACTGGCAGATATTTGTCAGCTTTTTCTTTGGATACCAGTTCTTCGTTGTTTTTGTTATCTACGTAACGCAGGAAATACCAGGAAGAACCAGCCCACTGTGGCATTGTGTTTGTTTCACGTTTTGCATCAGCGCCACAAACAGGACATTTGCAGTTTACCCATTCGTCGATTGCAGCCAGTGGAGATTCTCCTGTACCTGTTGGTTCGTAGGATTCTACTTCTGGCAGTTCCAGTGGAAGCTGATCTTCTGGTACTGGAACATTACCACAATGAGGACAATGTACGATTGGAATAGGTTCACCCCAATAACGCTGACGGGAGAATACCCAGTCACGCAGTTTGTAATTTGTAGTCTTACGGCCGATACCCATTTCTTCGATCATAACAGGAGCTTCCTGTTTCAGTACAGCAGATTCCATACCGTTCCAGTCACCGGAGTTGATCATCGTTCCAGCAGCTTCTGTATATGCTTCTGTCATATTTTCAATTTCAATACCGTCTTTTGCTATTACCTGAATGATTGGAATATTGAATTTTTTCGCAAATTCAAAGTCACGATCATCGTGAGCAGGTACACACATGATAGCACCTGTACCGTAATCAGCAAGTACATAGTCAGACAGCCAGATTGGTGTTTTCTTTCCATTCAGAGGGTTGATTGCATAAGAACCTGTGAATACACCAGTTTTTTCTTTATCCTGCATACGGTCTACGTTGGATTTCATGGAAGCATCGTAAATATATTTTTCTACTGCTTCTCTTGTTTCATCGGTAGCCAGTTCTTTTGCATATGCATGTTCTGGAGCCAGAACCATAAATGTTGCACCATGCAGTGTATCAGGTCTTGTTGTATAAACAGTGATTTTCTTATCTGTTCCGTCAACTGGGAATTCAACTTCTGCACCATAGGATTTTCCAATCCATTCTGTCTGCATTTTTTTAACTTTTTCTGGCCAATCCAGTTTGTCCAGGTCATTCAACAGACGGTCAGCGTATTTTGTAATTCTCAGCATCCACTGACGAAGGTTTTTCTTTGTAACTTCAGAACCACAACGTTCACATTTTCCGTTTACAACTTCTTCGTTAGCCAGACCTGTTTTACAGGAAGGGCACCAGTTGATTGGGAATTCTTTTTCGTAAGCTAATCCTTCTTTGAACATTTTTACAAAAATCCACTGTGTCCATTTGTAGAAGTTAGGATCTGTTGTGTTTACTTCTCTATCCCAGTCATACAGAGCAGCGATATCGTTGATCTGTTTTTTGATGTTTGCAACGTTCTCTGCTGTGGATTTTGCAGGATGAACGCCCATCTTGATTGCATAGTTTTCTGCTGGAAGACCAAATGCATCCCATCCCATTGGATGAATGATATAGTATCCGTTCAGCAGTTTGTAACGGCTCCATACGTCAGAGATTACGTAACCTCTCCAATGACCTACATGAAGACCATTTCCTGATGGATATGGGAACATATCCAGACAATAGTATTTTGGTTTTTTACCATCGTCTACGTTCACTGGGTTCTTTTCCCAGATATCATGCCATTTTTTTTCTACGGCCCTATGATTATAAGGTACTGCCATGATAAAATTCCTCCTAATAATTTGAATAAAATAAGTCCTTTCTTCTGATGGATATATGAATCCAACTAGAGACGAAAGGACTTTAATTCCGTGGTACCACTCTACTTCATGAAGCAACTGCCTCATGCACTTTTTGATTCTGTAACGGGAATTCCCGCTTTTTCTTACTCTATCCGCATTTCGCGAATAATGTTCAGAAAAAGAACTCCGGGGCCAGTTCAAAGAACTCTGCTGCTGCCTCGCACCAAACGGCAGCTCTCTGAAAGTCAAAGTAAACTTCTACTATTCCCCTTCACAGTCGTTGTTTATTAAAAACTTTTTTTTATTCTACCTAGATGGGTGGATTTTGTCAAGATAATTGTAGTTGAATTTCTGCGATTTCTATGATAAATCGTGATTTTTAACTACTCGCCTTATCAAAAATCCAGTTCATAAATCTCTCCATGGGCAGGACGATCTAAACCAGTCACAGCACTCATAAGTGTTCCGTGGCTGGCAACAATCACCTTATCATACTGTTTGTATTTTTCTAAAACCTGAAAGAAACGTATTTTCATAATTTCATTACTTTCCCAATCCTTATCTACTCCATTTGGATAGATTCCTTTATTCTGAATATATTCATTATAGTTTTTTACAGCAATCTCATCTTCTTCATAAATATAGTTTTTATTTGCCACCCATTCGTGTAAATCAGTTTCAACGATTATATCAATCTGCAATTCTTTAGATAAAATAGCAGCGGTTTGCAAAGTCCTTGTATATGGAGAGCTAAGGATAATGTCCGCACCTTGTAATCTTTTATCTTTTGCAGTTTTAATAATCTGTTCTCTGCCTTTCGAGGACAAAGGGCACATATTCGCTCCGAACCCTCGATATATTTTTTCATTTCTTTCGGAATAATCCGGCTCACCATGCCGTACCAAATAAAACATATTTCACTCCTCGTTTCCAAATCTTTTCCCTGTCGTTATCAGTTATAGTAACATAATTTGTAATATCTGGATACCTTTTGTCGTTCTCTTTCTCTTGATTTTCCTTGTATTTTCTATTACTATAAAAGTACTTCAAATCCTTATTCGGTTTTCAACCGAATATCATTATTTCCCCATTACTAAAGATATCGAAAAAATGGGGGGTCACATCTTTCGGTCGTACTCCACTATGTGTCATCCCAAAATAAAAGGAGTGGATATATGTCCGATCAGGATGTGAGTACAACTACATATTTTGAAGATCCTGCGCATTGTGCTGATCTATTAAATGGTTTTAGTTTCCATGGGAAACAATACGTTTTACCAGAACATATCCAAATTAAAAACCAGAACAGCTCAATGCCAAACACAAAAGATAAGAAAAAACAGACCATCACAATTTATAGAGATATTGTGATGGAAGCGAAAATACAGATGAAAACAGCTATCATCACTCTGGAGAATCAAAGTGATATTCATTACGCTATGCCTGTTAGAATTATGACTGGTGACAGTGCTAATTATTATAATCAATGGCGTACGTTAGCAAAAAAACACAGGGAACAGAAAGATTTAGAAGGAATGGAATTTTTATCCGGATTCTCCAAAAACGACAAATTAATCCCGTTGTCTACGATTGTTGTTTATTTTGGAGATACCCCATGGGATGGACCTCGTTGTCTGAAAGATATGCTGGATCTGGAGGGACTCCCACCGGAAATGATTGATGCAATTGAAGATTATCCAATCAATCTTTTAGAAGTCAGAAACTATCCTGACTATGAAAATTTTCAGACAGATTTTCGATTGGTATGTGGATTTTTACAACGTGATAAGGATTCTAAAGCACTGCATTCTTACGTGATGGAAAACTCTGAACAATTTTTAAATTTACCAGAAGATGCATTTGCGTTGATTAATCATTATTCTCATTCCAACTATTTCATTGAATCCAAAGATACGTATGAAACGAAAACAGGAGGAATTAATATGTGTAAGGCGATTGACGATTTAATTGCGCAGGGGGAAGCGCGTGGTAAAGAAATGGGAATTGAATTAGGAATTGAAAGTATTATTAAACTTTGTCAGGAATTTAGTATATCCACAGACTTAGCGCTACAGAGAATTATGACAGACTTTTCTCTTACGAACGAAAAAGCCCATGAGTATGTGAAAAAATATTGGGTATAAAAATCACAAATCCAGTATAATAACCGGGAGCCTATTTCAATAGACTCTCGGTTAAATTTTACAGCTTATTTTCTATTTTTATATATTTTGTTAGCAGTTCTTCCGTATTTTTTATTCTTTGATAAAATTTTATTTTCTTACCTCTGGTGTCATTTATCCTCTCCCATTATCCACTTGCCGTTATGGTTCGAGTTCATCAATTTTAAGTAATATGAATTAGCATATGTTATCGAATAATCATTTTTTTCCATAGGATTATATTCACTAATTGCTGCTTTTCTATAAAGATTCGCATAATTCGCTTCATAAAATTTTAACTTTTGTTTATCCTTCATCAATTCGTAAGTATCCAACGGCTTCTCATTTACAAATCGATATCCATAGACAAAGTCACACACTCCATACTTTCCATTGTAGTATGCTTCTGTAACAACATGTCCATGATATGCAAGTTCTGGATTTACCAAATGCACAATCCTTGCCGGAATTCCATTACACATAAGTAAAACAGCCCCTACTCTTGCCATATCTGCACACCAATCCGTACCACGTTTCAAAATTTCCTTTTCTGTACCACCAAATTGCATTGATTCAAAAGGTTCTTGAAAATCATTTGCAATATTGGACGTATATTGTAAAATGCAATCTATTGTATCTTGTATGGTTTCTTTCTGAAACTGCAACGCGAAAAGATATAATTCATGATCACTCATATCAACGCGAACCGGAACAGAGCCATATAATAAACCACAAGAATCTTCATTTACTAAAATCATTTCTTTCATCAAAACATGATCAATGGATTGCTCTGCATGGAGATCATTTCGAAGCATTACTTCGTACTCTTTGCCAAAAATCCCATAACCTCTATTAATACCGTTCATATACAGTGCCTCCTGAATTGTATATTTATTTTTTGAACTATTGTATCTATTATAACATTCACATTTTCCTGAGTCATTAGTACCTTAATATAAAATGAGCCAATTCCTTTGAGAATTGACTCATCTTTCACACTATAAAACGCTAAGGTATTCTTAGTTATTCTAAATCATACACCGTACAAACCGGATTTCCTTCGATATATTCTATCTTTACCCGGTCACCTTCCTCCAAGGCAACTACCTGCAAGTAGTCATTGACCGGAACATCAAAGACCAAATCATTTCCTTCCAATACAAGATAGAAATGAGAATTACCATCGATAACACTCTGTGCAATTCTTCGAATTGTTCCTGTGATATTTTTCGTTTCACCATCAATAGCTGCAGAAATTCCATTGTTATTCAGTAATTTAATATATGCTTTTTCACATTCTGCCACGCTGTCGCCGATTGCAACATTCTGATACTGCTGAATATTTACCATCGCATATTTTTTCACCAATCCTGCACCATCTTTCAATGCCATCAAATAGGTTGGCTGATTGTTAACATTTAACAAAATCGGGAAAGATGCCTGATAGCCCAGGTTCTGAACCTGGCCTTCAGCGGAAGCCATTGCAGAATATTCTTCTGCACCATTTACTTTATAATATCGGGTTTCTCTGGTTCTCTGATTCATCAAAACGAAACCAACATTTGATTCGTCACTGTTTACTGAGGTCACACCAGTATATACCCAAACATCATCTTCCATTGCCAGATAATTGTATCCTTCTGTTGTCTGCAGACAGCCTTTTTGTCCAATCACACTGTTGATAAAGCCATTTACTAAAGTTCCGTGGTAATTGTACAATTTCAAAAGAAGTTCTGCCGGATTGGCTTTGTCCACCCATGTCGGACAATCTTCCAACGCATAGTCTTCACATGCTCCTGTCTGTGCATTACAAAGCACTACTCTTCCGATAGTTTGTCCGCCAAATAAACCTATTTCATATTTTTTCACCGGACATACCCAATATGGAACGCCATCTTCATCAATTTCAAAACTTAACTCATCAAAAATATATGTCGGATAATTAAAGCGCAGATGACGGTAAATATTACGATTGAATAATTCCGACTGGGAGTATCTGATTGGTTGTTCCAGGTTCACAAGGGTTGTTTCTTCTGTCGCCATATCAATCATGATATATGCAGGTATACCATTTGCCTGATTGGTAAACCATTTGATGGTATCGGCATAAACCAAAGGTGTTACTCGATATGGTTTACCCTGGTAGTTAATCTGAGAATATAAGGTACTCACTTCAAACTGAGAAACCATATCAACCATACTACCCATTTTTCTGCTTCCGAGTAATGTTGCACTGTCTTTATCCAAAATCGGAATCTGGTTATAATTTACCGGCTGTATGTCTTCCGTAAAACTGCGTTCCTGCACTTCAAGCAAATCTCTGTATTTTCTTGCATTGATGATCGGTGAGGACAGCAAAGAGCCAATCAGATAAACGACAACAACCACACCAATGACAACAACACCTGATTTTACTACTTTACTTTCTTTTAATTCATAAGCAGTATGCATTCTCTTTTTGAAAACATACAAGGCCAGAATTAATATAATCAATGCAATCAGAAATGTCCAGAATCCTGTTGCATGAATGTTAATTGCAGGTAACGATACATAATAATACACACCTGCCAAAAGCAATCCCACTAAAACGAGTACTGCTTTCCATTTGAAATTTTTCATTCTTTCATTCCTTTCCCAAAGTGACTTTTCTGTACTACTTCCGAATCTGACGTAGGACAGTTCATAAATATAACTTCACTTCTTTTTTATATAAAATATGACAGAGACCTGCATTCGTCAAGTCCCTGTCTCATTTTTATAAATTCTTTAGATTATTCTTCACCATTGTCCAGAGCATCTTTTCTAGCTGCGATTTCTTTTTCCTGAACATCAGATGGTGCCTGTTCATAACGAGCAAATGTAAAGGAGAAGTCACCAGCTCCACCAGTCATGGAACGAAGTACTGTAGAGTATCCGTAGATTTCCAATTCTGGAACATCAGCTTCAACGATTGTATAACCATCACGATCTGGGTTCATACCAAGAACACGACCACGACGTTTGTTCAGATCACCCATAACATCACCAGTAAATTTATCTGGTACACGAACCTGCATATTAACGATTGGTTCTAACAATGTTGGAGAAGCTGCCATGAAACCATCTTTAAATGCCATCTTTGTAGCTGTCTTGAATGCCATTTCAGAGGAGTCTACTGGGGGGGAGGATCCATCATAC
>JAXJUX010000153.1:0-8910 GCA_036308845.1 Ruminococcus sp. | reverse complement strand
CCAAAGAAATGGTTCTGCAGGGAGAGGATGATATTTATTGTTTCCTTACGGAAGGAATCGAGTCTATGCATACCCTGGGGGAAGTATTCATTTCAGAAAAGTTAAAGCGTATTCAGGTAATCAGTAAAGTGAAAGTGCAAGTGGGTGTAAGTCTGAGCAGTAATCTCTTGCAGTTGAACATTTCCAATGATTATTTTTCGAAATCTGAGCTGGCAGAAATTTTAAGTAAATACGAGAAGAAAAAGAAATATTATCGTCTGAAATCCGGTGAATTTATCCGCATGGATGAGGAAGGTATGCAGGCGTTGTATGATTTGAAAGAAAATTTTCAATTGACAGATAAAGAATGGAACGCAGACACCATTACGGTGCCGGGGTATCGAGCGTTGTATCTGGATCAGCGCTTGAAAGGTGAGGGGGTTCAGGTTCAGAAAAATAAAGAATTCAAACAACTGATTCGTAATATGAAAACGATAGAGGATAACGATTTTGAAATTCCTTTGGAATTGGAAGCGGTACTGCGTGAATACCAGAAAACAGGATTTTTGTGGATGAAAACATTGTGCAAAAATCAGTTTGGTGGAATATTGGCAGACGATATGGGATTGGGAAAAACATTACAGACGATCACATTCCTTTTGTCGGAATTTCAGGAAGCAGGAGAAGAACCACGAAAGGCAATCATTATCACTCCGGCTTCACTTGTGTATAACTGGAAAAATGAATTTGAGAAATTTGCGCCGCAGCTTAACGTGCATACCGTTACAGGAACGTTAAAAGAACGAAGAGCATTAATGGATACATTAGAAAATCAGGCAATTTTGATTACCTCGTATCAGTTACTGTATCGAGATGAAGAATTGTATGAGAAAATGTCCTTTGATTATCAGATCATTGACGAAGCACAGTTTATCAAAAATCAGGGAAATCAGACAACGAAAGCGGTCAAAGATATACAGGCAAGATTCCGTCTGGCGCTTACAGGTACGCCGGTGGAAAACAAATTGAGTGAACTGTGGAGTATTTTTGATTATGTCATGCCTGGATTTTTGTATAAATATCAGCGATTCCGTAAGGAAATCGAGACACCGATCGTAAAAAATCAGAATCAGGAAATCATGCAGCGTTTGCAGAAAATGATCCAGCCATTTGTTCTTCGCAGAACGAAAAAAGAAGTTCTCAAAGAACTGCCGGATAAAATCGAAAAATGCATGTATGCCGTTTTGGAAGGCGAACAAAAATCACTCTATCAGGCACATGCCCAGCGTTTGCAGATGCAGTTGAGCAAACAGACAGACGAAGAATTCCAGAGTTCGCAGATTCAGATCTTGGCAGAACTTACCAGATTGCGTCAGCTTTGCTGTGATCCGGGAACATTTTATGAAAATTATAAAGGCGGTTCTGCAAAACTGGATCTGTGTATGCAGCTTGTAGAAAATGCGATGGAAAGTGGACACAAGATATTGTTATTTTCTCAGTTTACCACGATGTTGGATAAGATTGCGCAGGAACTGGATAAAAGAGGGATTGCGCATTACATGCTGACTGGACGCACAAAAAAATTAGAACGTGTAGAGATGGCAGAAGCCTTCAATCAAGATGATACGCCGATATTTTGTATTTCGCTGAAAGCAGGAGGTACCGGTCTGAACCTGACGGGTGCAGACATGGTCATTCATTTTGACCCATGGTGGACTGCGGCAGTAGAGACACAGGCAACCGACCGTGCCCATCGTATTGGGCAAAAACAGGTTGTAACCGTGTACAAACTGATTGCCAGCAATACGTTGGAAGAACGAATTATGGAACTGCAAAATAAAAAGAAAGAACTGGCGTCTCAGGTACTTGGAGGAGAAGGCATCAGTCGGGCAAAATTTAGTAAAGAAGAACTGCTTAGTCTTCTGGAGTAGGAAGTACCTGAATAGAAATGCTTGCATATAGGATCTCAAATGTAAAATGATTTATATGCACAAGAATAGGTGTGGATTTTATATCGAAATATAATGAGGGGACCGTCAAAAGTGACTGCCCCCTCATTATAATTACAGATTTGCTTTGATTTTTTCAATCATTTCTTCGTATTCAGCATCTGTCAGGTAAACTTTGTCTGGGTTCATCTGGAATACGCCGCCCCATTCGTCTCCACCTTCGTATTTTGGTACCAGATGGAAATGCAGATGGCATCCTGTATCGCCGTATGCGCCGTAGTTTACTTTTTTAGGATTGAATGCTTTGTGCAGTGCATTTGCTGCTCTTGTAACGTCTGCGAAGAAATGGTTTCTTTCATCTTCACTGATATTTACGATTTCACTTACGTGATCTTTGTAAGCAACGATCACACGTCCTGGTTTGCTCTGTTCTTTGAAAAGAATCAACTGGCTAACGTCCAGATCACAGATTTTAATACCGAATTTTGCTAAAGGTTCTCCACCAACACAGTATCCACAGTTACAATCTTTCATAGTTTTTATACCTCCTGAATTTGAAAATAGGAAAAATTAGTCAAAATGATGAGAAAATGCTAAATATTTTCCTCTTTCTTGTTAATTCTCATTATAAACGCTGACCGCATATCCTGCAACAACTCATTTCACAAATTTCTTTACTTTCCAAAAGAAAAAAGGTATACTTTTCTGATATCGGAGGAAAAGATTACATGAGTAAATCACTATTTATTGCAGAGAAACCAAGTGTCGCTCAGGAATTTGCGAAAGCCTTAAAACTGAATACGCAGCGACGGGATGGATATCTGGAGTCACAAAACACCATCGTTACCTGGTGTGTGGGGCATTTGGTAACCATGAGTTATCCGGAAGAATATGACATCAAATACAAACGATGGTCATTGGAAACGCTGCCATTTTTGCCGGGAGAATTTAAGTATGAAGTCATTCCGGCGGTAAAAAAGCAATTTGAGATTGTGAAAGGTCTTCTGAATCGACCGGACGTGTCTACGATTTATGTGTGCACCGACTCGGGGCGAGAAGGAGAATATATTTATCGTCTGGTTGCACAGATGGCAGAAGTAAAAGGAAAACAGGAAAAACGAGTATGGATTGACTCCCAAACAGAAGAAGAAATTATTCGTGGAATCAAGGAAGCGAAAGATTTAAGTGCATATGATAATTTGAGTGCATCAGCATATTTGCGCGCGAAAGAAGATTACCTGATGGGGATTAATTTTTCCCGTCTGCTGACATTGGAATATGGGAATACTATTTCCAATTATATGGGAAGCAAATATCAGGTAATTTCCGTAGGTCGTGTTATGACCTGTGTATTGGGAATGGTGGTGCGCAGAGAACGGGAAATCCGTGATTTTGTGAAGACACCATTTTACCGTGTCCTTGGAAAATTTATGCTGGAAGGAAAAGCCTTTGACGGAGAATGGCGTGCGGTAGAAGGCAGCCGATATTTCCAGTCTCCATTTTTGTATAAAGAAAATGGATTTAAAGAACGGGAAAAAGCAGAAGAATTAAAAGGATTTCTGGAAGAAGACAGTTTACAGACCGTACAGGAAACAGAAGGAAGACATGGAATTCTGGAAAAAATCGAGAAGAAGAAAGAAAAGAAAAATCCGCCATTACTCTATAACCTGGCAGAACTTCAAAATGATTGCTCTCGAATGTTCAAAATCAGTCCGGACGAGACACTTCGCGTTGTTCAGGAACTGTACGAAAAGAAATTGGTTACGTATCCAAGAACGGACGCCAGAGTGTTATCTACGGCAGTTGCAAAAGAAATTACAAGAAATTTAAATGGTCTTACCAAATATCCGGTGGTGCAGGAATTTGCGCAGGAGATTTTGCAGAAAGAAAGTTACAAAGGTCTTTCTAAAACAAGATACGTTAACGATAAGCAGATTACCGACCACTATGCGATTGTTCCGACTGGTCAGGGACTTGCAAACCTGAATCGACTGCCGGCAGTATCACAGAAGGTCTATCAGGTAATCGTTAGAAGATTTTTAAGCATTTTTTATCCGCCGGCTGTTTATGAAAAAGTCAGTCTGGTTACTGCAGTAGGGCAGGAAAAATTATTTTCCAGTTTTAAAGTGCTTGTGGATGAAGGCTATTTGAAAGTGGCAAATGTGCAAAAAAATGCTGAAAAAGATGTTGAAAAAGATGAAAAATCAGAAGATGAGCAGTGCGATGCAGGATTTTTGACCTATTTACATAAACTGAAAAAGGGAGATATTCTCCCTGTGGATGGGTTTGAAATCAAAGAAGGCGAGACATCTCCACCAAAACGATACAATTCTGGTACGATGATTCTTGCCATGGAAAATGCAGGGCAGCTGATTGAGGACGAAGAACTGCGCGCACAGATTAAAGGAAGTGGTATTGGCACCAGTGCCACCCGTGCAGAAATATTAAAGAAACTGGTAAATATTAAATATATAGCGTTAAACAAAAAAACACAGGTGATTACACCGACACAGTTGGGAGAAATGATTTTCGAAGTGGTCAATGCCTCGATTCGATCATTGTTAAATCCGGAACTGACAGCCAGTTGGGAGAAGGGGCTTACGTATGTAGCAGAAGGTACGATCACACCGCAGGAATATATGGATAAACTGGAACATTTTATTCGTGTGCGGGTTAGCGGTGTACTGCAGATTAACAACCGTAATGCATTGCGGGCAAGATATGATGATATTGCATCCAACTACACGAAAAAGCGTGCAAAAGAATGATGCAAAAGTCAAGCCATAAGACAGGAGGACGCTTATTATGAAATCTGTAACAATTGAAAATCTGTATGATTTAAATGAAACCATTGCAAAAGAGTTGTTTGAAGGGAAAACATATCCATGGGAATTGCTTCCATTGATCAAAGAGTTTATTGTGAAATTGGGAAATACACTCTCCGAAGACGAATACGAAAAAATCGGTGAAAACATCTGGATTGCAAAATCAGCAACTGTTGCGAAAACTGCATCCATCACAGGCCCATGTATCATTGGAAAAAATGCAGAAGTGCGCCAGTGTGCATTTATCCGCGGCAATGCAATCGTGGGTGAAGGCGCAGTTGTGGGAAACTCTACAGAATTAAAAAATGTTATTTTATTCAATAAAGTACAGGTTCCTCATTACAATTATGTGGGAGATTCTATTCTTGGATACAAGGCACATATGGGTGCAGGTTCCATTACCTCCAACGTAAAAGCAGACAAGAAACTGGTTGTAGTTCATGGAAAAGATTTCTCCATTGAGACTGGTATGAAAAAATTCGGAGCAATGCTTGGGGATTATGCAGAAATCGGATGTAACTCTGTGCTGAATCCGGGAACCGTGATTGGAAAAAATTCCAATGTATACCCACTTTCCAGTGTGCGAGGGGTAGTGCCGGAGAACAGTATTTTTAAAAGCAAAGATGAGATTGTAGAAAAATATTAAAAGAAAATTACACAAGATAAATAAAAGGTACAAAAGAAGATAAGATACAAAAGATGGCAAATTGATATATGAAGGAGAATGTATAATATGCCAATTATTTGTACCTTTCGAGGAATCAAAATAATAATTAATTATCGGGATCATATGCCGCCACATTTTCATGCATATTATGGAGAATATGCATGCTGTATAGATATTGAAGAAATTGAAAAAATAAATGGAGAAATGCCAAATAAGCAATTAAAGATGATTCTTGGATGGGCTGCGATACATCAAGAAGAATTAAAAGAAAATTGGTATTTAGCCAGACAACAGCAGGAGCTGTTTGTGATAGATCCTATAAAATAGCAGTGAGGTGTTTAGATGCTTGATGAAAAAATGAAAAAGTATTTTGAAAATCCAAGAAAAATATTGAGTGTAAAGCCAACAGATGACTTTTGTCTGATTTTAGAATTCGATAATGGAGAAATTCGTCTATATGAGATGCAAGATGCAATGCATGGAGTACTAGAGGTTTTAAAGGAAAAAAGAAAGTTTCAATCTGTATTTTTAGATGAATTTGGAAATGTTGCTTGGGATATAGATGAATCCAAGGATAGCTCTGTATATTGGAATAATCGAATTGATATATGCAAAGATTCTATTTATATGGAGAGTCGTTTTATAATGATGAAAAAATAAAGAGAAGTGGAAAATTCTAAGATTGATAGGATTTTCCGCTTCTTTTTATTATAGAGGATACTAGTTAAAATACAAAATGTAAAACAAGTCCATAAATCAGCAAATGCAGTGGATAAAACAAGTAAAAGAAATATTTTAATGACAATCCACGTTTTCCATTATACATATTGATCGGTATAAATGCAAAACAAGCAGGTGCCTCCCAAAAAAGGCTTAAACATCCAACAAGCGTCATCATGGAACGATTATTATGAAAATAATACAATACTACAATCAAAATAATCCCTTTGTAATCATAATCTGTCTGTAAAAGATAAGCCAGCACGCATCCCGCAAAAATACTGAGCATTTGTAATGGGATTCTATAGGAACTTTCCTGTACATAATCAAGCAGCCATATGGTCAGAAGTCCTATGCATAATGTGAAGTATACATTCTGATATTCCCAGGTTACAAAGGTATTTTGCAATGCGAAATCAAAAGGAAACTCCGAAAGTAGAGCAAATAAAAATAAACGAAACGCATATTTTTTGCGGTTAGACGTATGTAAAAATCCTTCCACCAAAAGAAAACAAAAAATAGGAAATGCGATTCTTCCAATAAAACGCATGACCTGATAAATCTGATAAATGGTCCACATTGTTGTTCCTTGGGAAATAGGCGCATTGGGAAGCAAAATTCCATGATAAAGAATACTTGCTGCAAAATGGTCAATCGCCATGGCAATGATAGCTATGATTTTTAATGTACTGCCGGAAAGACAGCGATAGCGATACGTAGATTGGTTCATATGATTAGTCACCTCGATTTAAAAAATATGTGGTTATTGTAAAATATAAGAATAGGAATTGTCAATTGAGAGCTAAGGATTCGGAAAATTTGTGTTTGTGAGGGGTGTTCCCCTGCGCAACACCCCCACAAACACAAATTTACAAAATAGAAAATCCCCCCAATTATAGACAGATGTTTCCCAAAAGGTTATAATAAATGAATAAACAAATGATGCGGGAGAAGGAAAAATGAACGAAAGAGAAGAAGCAATCCGCCGGCAAAAGGAACGTGAAAAACGTCGGCGTTTGATGCAGAAAAGGAGAGAGCAGCAGATACGAAAACAAAAAATGATGCTTGCATTGGCGGGGCTCGTTGTAATTATTGCAATTATCATAGGAATCGTGACTGCTGTAAATCGTGCAAAAACAAAAAAGGAAGAAGAACGTCTGGCAGCAGAACAGGAGCAGAAATTACAGGAACAGTTGGCGTTGGAGGCTGAGATTGAAGCAAATACGGTACATTTGTTGGCTGTAGGTGATAATATTTTGCATGACAGCATTGTGGAATCTGGAAAAAGTGACACAGGTGCCTGGAGTTATGATCATTTGTATCAATATTTGAAAGACGATATTCAGGAAGCAGATATTTCTGTTGTAACACAGGAAACCATTTTGGTAGAAAGCAAAGATGATGTTGCTGGTTATCCAAATTTCGGAACACCATACGAAGCGGGAACTGCATTGGTAAATACTGGATTTGATGTGGTTGCACATGCTACCAATCATACCTGGGACAAAGGCATGAGTGCAGTAACATTTACGAAGAACTGGTGGAATACCAACTATCCGGAAGTAAAAGTTCTTGGAATTCATGAATCTTCGGAAGATGCCAATGAAATTACAGTTGTCGAGAGCAAAAATATCAAAATTGCATTTTTGAATTATACGTATGCTTTGAATGAAGAACCGGATTTGACAGGCTATGAATACATGGTAGATGTATTTGAAGAAGCCAGTGCCAGAGAAGACATCAAACGGGCAAAGAGTCTGGCTGATGTTGTCGTCGTTGTAGCGCATATGGGAATCGAATATGACATGGATATCGACGACTATACGCAGTATATGACAAATATCTTTTTGGAAGAAGGCGTTGATGTTGTGATCGGTTCTCATCCTCATGTAGTAAGGAAAATGGAAACACTGACGGGCACAGACGGACATCAGATGTTGATTTACTATTCACTTGGAAACTTTATTTCCACCCAAAAGGAATTGCCAAGTTTGTTAGGTGCTATGGCGAAAATTGATATTGCCAGAGATATTGATACTGGGGAAATTGAAATTTCTTCACAGGGATTTACACCGCTGATGACACATTATGATCATGAAAATAAAGAGTACGCTGTGTATAAATTATCGGAATATACCGAGGAACTGGCAGCAAAACATTCAGCGGCAGCTGAAAATCCTCTGGAATTTTCCATTGATTACTATGAACAATTGTTTAATGAAATTCAAAATAAATAACAGGAGGGGATTCCAATGATTATTGTGTATGCAAAATGTGTGGTAAGCGGGCAAAATCGTGCGGAATTTTTGAAACGGGCCGGTGAACTGGTGGAAAATACCAGAAAAGAGCCGGGAAATGCCAGTTATCAGTTGGTGCAAAGCCGCGAGGCTAAAAATATTTATGCCTTTGTAGAGCAATGGCCAAGTCAGGAAGCATTGGATAGGCATATGCAAATGACACATTTTCAGAAATCTGTAGATGCAATTTCAAAAGTCATCGAAGGGAAACTGGAAATTACCACGCATGAAATTGTTTTGTAAAAATACATAGAAAAAAATATTTTTTTCTGGACTATTCCAAACATTTGTGAGAAAATAAACAATGAATATGGGCATTTTATGCTCGCACGAGATACATAATCTCAGAAAAAGTATTTCAAGTTTGAAAGGAGTCTTAACATGATTTATTCACATGAAGTAGAAATGATGTGTCCGGTTGCACAGGGCGTTAATCACGGCGCTGCTCCAATTCCGGAAGAAGCAAAATGGGT
>JAXJUX010000152.1:0-15018 GCA_036308845.1 Ruminococcus sp. | reverse complement strand
GGCACCAACCCGTATCCGCGATAACGTCGGTATCCCGATTGAACTTGCTTTGGCTGCGGTAGATCAAAGACTTCGTGATGAAGGTATCCGAAACAATGTTTCTCTGGTTGTAGGAGGAAGTATTCGAAGCGCCTCTGATGTTGTCAAAGCAATCGCATTAGGTGCCGATGCCTGTT
This sequence comes from Ruminococcus sp., assembly GCA_036308845.1. Classification (GTDB taxonomy): domain Bacteria; phylum Bacillota; class Clostridia; order Lachnospirales; family Lachnospiraceae; genus Oliverpabstia. The sequence continues at coordinate 14,842 of JAXJUX010000152.1, read as the reverse complement.
ATGTAGCCACTGCCGCTGTTTTAGCGCTGGGATGTCATCTTTGCCGTACCTGCCAAAGCGGAAAATGCAACTGGGGTATCGCAACCCAGCGTCCAGATCTTGTAAAACGTCTGAATCCAGAAATCGGAAGCCAACGTCTTATCAATTTAATGACTGCATGGCAGCATGAAATCAAAGAATTGATGGGTGGAATGGGAATCAACTCTATTGAAGCCCTCCGTGGAAACCGCCTGATGCTTCGTGGTATCGGACTTACAGAAAAAGAGCTGGAAATCCTTGGTATTTCCCATGCTGGTGAATAAGGAAGTGACCATTTATGAAAAGAATTTATGTGAATGAAGAATGGTGTCTGGGATGCCATTTATGTGAATATAACTGTGCGTTTGCCAATTCTGGTATGAAAGATATGGCAACTGCCCTGAAAGGAAAACCCATTTATCCTCGTATCCATATTGAAGAAGGCGAAAAGGTATGTTACGCCGTTTCCTGCCGCCACTGTACAGATCCTCTTTGCGTAAAAAGCTGTATTGCAGGGGCTTTATCCAAAGAAGACGGTGTTATTCGTATTGACCAGAACAAATGCGTTGGTTGTCTGACCTGTGTTCTGGTATGTCCTTACGGAGCTTTGGCACCAAACGAAAACGGTATAATGCAAAAATGTGAGCTCTGTCTGCAAAATTCCTGTGGTGAACCTGCCTGTGTTAAGGGATGTCCAAACAAAGCAATCATTTATGAAGAGAGGTGATCGTTATGGCACAGTATGTAATTATAGGAAACAGTATCGCTGCTACTGCCTGTATCGAAGGAATCCGCAGTCAGGACAGTGAAGGAAAAATCATTGTTGTATCAGAAGAAAAACGTCCTGCTTATTGCCGTCCACTTATCTCCTATTATCTGGAGAATCGAACAGATTTGGAACGCATGAATTATCGTCCCGATGATTTTTATGAAACTATGGGATGCGAGGTACTTTACGGTAAGAAAGCAGTCAAAATTAATAAGGAAACAAAGGAAGTTGTACTGGATGACGGTCAAACGATTCCTTATACTTCCGTTTGTATAGCTACCGGTTCTTCACCATTTGTTCCGCCATTTGCAGGACTGGACACAGTTGAAAAGAAATTTTCTTTCATGACCGTAGACGATACACTTGCTTTGGAAAAAGCCGTTACGAAAGATTCCCGTGTCCTGATTGTAGGCGCCGGTCTGATTGGTCTAAAATGTGCAGAAGGTTTAAAAGACCGCGTTGCTTCTATTACCGTATGCGATCTTGCGGACCGTGTACTTTCCAGTATTTTGGATCAGGAATGTGCTTCTATGATGCAAAAACATCTGGAGGCAAACGGAATTCAGTTTATGCTTGCCGACAGTGCCACACAATTTGATCATACAAAAGCAATCATGAAAAGTGGAAAAATCGTGGAATTTGATGTCCTCGTTTTGGCAGTTGGTGTCAGAGCCAATACTGCTCTTGTAAAAGATTTAGGCGGCGATGTCAATCGAGGTATTCTCACAAACGACCATATGGAAACAAGCATTCCTGGAATCTATGCAGCCGGCGATTGTACGGAAGGTGAAGATATTTCCTTTGGTGGTCGACGTGTTCTTGCCATCCTGCCTAATGCCAATATCCAGGGACGATGTGCAGGTATTAATATGGCTGGCGGCAATTGTGTATTCGATAACGCTATTCCAATGAACTCAATTGGATTTTTCGGATTGCATGCCATGACAGCCGGAAGTTATTACAGCAAAGAACAAGGCGGCGAATTATATGAAGAAAAATCAGATGGGCTTCTCAGAAGATTATTTACGAAAGACGGTTATCTGACTGGTTTTATTCTGATTGGAGACACTACCAGGGTCGGAATCTACACTTCATTGATTCGTGAAAAAGTACCGCTTGATACACTCAATTTTGAAATGCTGAAAAAAGTTGCTACTTCAACAGCATTTTCTCCTGAAATTCGTAAACAAAAATTCGGAGGTGTGGTATAATATGACAACGCTTAATGTTACAAACATGGATTATAAAGCTGTAAATGAAAATCTTCGACAAACGGATGGTGACTGTTCCATCGTCGGATGCTGCGGTCAACGTTTTATTGCTGCAGGCATGTCTGACCGTACCATTACGATTGATGGTGTTCCTGGCAATGCTCTGGGCGCATATTTAAATGGTGCTTCCATCGTTGTAAATAACAATGTACAGGACGCTGTGGGAGACACTATGAATGCAGGAAAAATTGTCGTTCACGGAAATATCGGTGATGCTGCCGGTTATGCTATGCGTGGTGGTAAAATTTATATCAAAAATAATGCTGGGTACCGGGCTGGTATCCACATGAAAGCATATAAGGAAAAAATCCCAGTAATGATTATTGGTGGCGTTGCTGGAAGTTTCTTAGGAGAATATCAAGCTGGAGGAATTATCATTGTACTTGGTCTGGATGAAAAAAATAAACGGATTGTCGGCAATTTCCCTTGCACCGGAATGCATGGGGGCAAAATGTTTTTACGCGGAGACTGCAAGGATATCAAATTCCCGCACCAAGTTCATGTAAGAACTGCTGAGGAAGCAGATCTTGCTGAAATCAAAGAGTATCTTTCTGAATACTGCAGTGAATTTGGATATGATATGACTGCCGTTTTAGATTCTCCTTTCACCATTGTTACACCAGACACAAAAAACCCATACAAACAGATGTATGTGGCTAATTAAGAGAAAGTAGGTTGATAGGATTATGAAATATTCAAAACAAGAGGTTATGCAATTTGTTGAAGAAGAAGATGTAAAATTTATTCGTCTTGCTTTTTGTGATGTTTTTGGAAAACAAAAAAATATCTCCATTATGCCAGAGGAACTCCCTCGTGCTTTTGAATATGGTATTGCGATTGATGGTTCTGCGATTGCAGGTTTTGGAGATGAAACACATTCGGATCTTCTGCTCCACCCTGATGCAGATACTATCACTGTTTTGCCATGGAGACCAGAACATGGACGTGTTGTCCGTATGTTTTGCAGTATTTCATATCCTAACGGCCAATTATTTGAATGTGATACAAGAAGTATTTTAATCAAAGCTGTCGACGACGCTGCCAAAGCCGGTTATCAGTTTTATTTTGGAGCAGAACAGGAATTTTATCTGTTCAAGTTAAATGAAATGGGAGAACCGACAAAGGAACCTTATGATCATGCTGCATATATGGATATTGCACCAGATGACAAAGGAGAAAATATTCGACGTGAAATCTGTCTTACCTTAGAGCAAATGGGAATCCGTCCGGAAAGTTCCCATCACGAGGAAGGTCCTGGACAAAATGAAATTGATTTTCGCTATTCCGATCCGCTCACTGCTGCAGATAATGCGATGACATTTCAGACGATTGTTAGAACTACTGCTTATCGTAACGGTCTGTTTGCAGACTTTAGTCCAAAACCACTGGAAAACAAACCTGGAAGCGGATTCCACATTAATATGTCTGTAAAAGCAAATGATGGTTCCGATCAACTAAAACCTATGATTGCCGGCATTTTGGCGAATGTTCAGGATATGACTGCTTTTTTAAATCCTACGAAGAATTCTTACAAGAGATTCGGAAGTCATAAAGCACCAAAATACGTTACCTGGTCCAATGAAAACCGTTCGCAGCTCGTCCGGGTTCCTGCTGCTTTTGGAGAATTTCGTCGTGCGGAACTTCGTTCCCCTGACTCCACAGCAAATCCATATCTGGCATTTACACTGATGATCTATGCTGCTTTGGATGGGATTGAAAACCAACTGGAATTAGAACCGCCGGTAAATATTAATCTGTACACTGCATATGCAGATTCCTTACGTAAACTGAAACGTTTACCAGAAGATTTATCTGCTGCCTGTGCACGTTCATCGGAGAGTTCTTTTATTAAAAAGCATATTCCGGACGCTATTATGAATATATATTGCAATATATAAATGACTGATTACGAAGGGAGGGGTGTTAATGAGTCTGCGTGAACAAGTTTATAGTGTTCTTATTGTATCAGCATCAGAAAAGTTCAATACTGCACTTTTATCACTGCTCCCAGAATCAGATTTTACTCCAATCCATGTAGTTTCCAGTGTCAGTTTGGCCAAAAGGAAAATTGCTGATCGGTCATATGATTATGTCCTGATCAATGCTCCTTTACCAGATGATGAAGGAACTCGATTTGCCATTGATATCTGCAAATCTAAGGAAACTGTAGTACTTCTCTTTATCCGTTCTGAATTTTATGCAGATATTCATAGCAAAGTAGCTAAATATGGCGTTCATACCTTACCAAAACCCACATCCAAAAATATGATTATACAAGCCCTCGATTGGATGGAAAGTTCCCGTGAACGTCTCCGCAGTAAAGAAGAAAAAATATTATCTACAAATGAAAAAATGCTTCAAATTCGTGACATGAATCAAGCCAAAGTTTATCTTATGGCAAACGAAAACATGAGTGAAGAAGATGCGCATCACTACATAGTAAAACAAGCTATGGACACCTGCACACCAAAAGAAGTTATTGCAAAAGAAATCATCAAAAAATATAAAGCAGCCGAAACATAGGGCTGCTTTCCCTGTCACCATTAAAATGTAAATACCAATATCCGCTCTCTGCTATTGTTTCCCTCAAATAAATCACCACAATCTATTTCATCCTCAAGTGTTAATTCATCCATACCTAATAAATAATACGTATATTCATCGGATGGATAATAAAAAAACATGCGAATTGCTCTTGGACTCTGATAGTAAGATGCCTTAATTTTATTCATGACTTTCTGTAAAATATCAAGCGAAAATGGATTAAAAAAGTACATTCGATCAACAGTCGCGTCTATTTCATATTTTTCTGCATTTTCCAGGACAAATTGAACCCGATGATTTTGACCTGAAGTTTTCTGGTTTTCCACTGCTTTCTCATACATACGCTCATCATACTCGATTCCTATTGTTTTGCATTTTGTCTGATACGCCAGATAAAAATCCACTCTGCCTTTGCCGCATCCATAATCAAGCAGTGTATGAGATTTTCCAATATATCCACTGGACGCCAGACGTTCCAATACGGCATATGGTGTGGGTTCATATGGATAATAATAGGTATTCGATTTGGTGTCGTCCCGCCCGCTTGTTTTAATTTTTAAGAGTTTATCCCATTGTTTTTCTGTCATTGTACCTTAGACACTTCCTTTTTCATTATTTCTGCGGTAGATTATATCACGCTGGGAAGCATCTGTCATTTTAGTTTGGAGTAGTTTCCTAAAATATTAAATAAGCACCTGATTCCTCAGGTGCTATACTTGTCTGTTCTTTGGTTCTACCGCCGCTGAACGAATGTTATGTGTCTGGTTTTGATTTTCCGGTTTTACTTTTTGTGTTACACTGTTAAACTTTTCATTTGCTTTCTTTTGATTTTGTTTTTCCTGTTGCTTTTTATTCATCGTCATCACCTTCCATTATATTGTCATAGTCACGCTTTTTCTTTTCTACAGGTTTGACTGTGCTCTTCTAAACTATTAGGGATTGGTTCTTATCACCTAAAACATAGTATTATCAATACCGTTTTCCCTATTCCATCTTCATCATATTTTGTACAGAAATTTTGTTACGATTTCAAAGTTTCTACATATCATATATAAGAGGTGATTTCCTATGAATTCCTGCGAGTTTGTCACATTGATATCTTCTATCGCCTGTTCTATTGCAAAATGTCATGAACCGGACGAGATTGCGCTTATTGGATCAGTTTTTACACAATTGGGTGATACACTTACTACTATCGCTATTCGGGAAGATTTTTGCAATAAAAATACAAAAGAATAACGAAAAAGGAATCTATATCAATGTTTTTTATTGATTAGATTCCTCTTTATATCATGCTATTTCTTTTTCAATTTCCATATTAATAAAGCTGCAAGCAGCACTAAAATAACCACTATAATAAATGTTATCCAAAAGGAACCACCAAGACTACCAGCAACAAAAATAGCTGTAGGACCATCCGCCCCACCGATAATGCTAACCGCTGTAAATTCTTTTATTTTCCAAATAATACCAACCACAATACAAATAGCTGGTATAACAGCTAACCATTTTTTCATAAATTTTCCTACTTTCCAATGTTCTTCTGGTTATTCTATCATATACTTCACACGGTTACTATTATCATATTCTTAAGGTTTTATAAATTTTATATATACCGAGATATCAACACTCGGTACGATAATAAAATTTTTGAATCGGATAGCCTTCTTCCGTCCAACACAACTCGCCTTCCTCGAATCCCATTTTTTTATAAAAAGCACGCGGTGCTTCGCCCTTTTCATCCTCTTCTCGAAATGTTTCCACGACAACTGGACGATTATGATCCAATCGTTTCAACATCTTGTTTACCATCCGCTCTGCAATATGCTTCCTACGAAATTCCGGATGCACTGCCATGCAACTTAACATATTGTGTTTTTCTGAAAATAATAGAATACCTATAACCATGTTCCCAAATAATGCACAGATTGCAGTTCTCCGGTCTATGTTTTTTTCTACCGTTTTTCGATAGTCATCCAATTTTTCCTGTGTTTCAAGTCCAGGGAAATTGTCTCTTATGATTTCTACCATGCTCATCCATGAATTCAAATTTTTCTTTGTAGCATATTGAACCGGATATTCCTGTTCCAAATTACGATAGACCTGAAACCATTTTTTCATATCAAATAATTTGTCCAAAAACCAATACGGAATGAAGGTCCCTTCTTCCTGCATCCGAAGAATTTCTTCCTTACTTGCCCATTTTACAGCCTTTACTTCTGTTTCCTGTAAAACGATCTCCGACAAATCAACATCCTGATACACCAGATAATAGTCATCAAATCCATACGGATATGTAATTGTAAAATCAGGTAATGCATTCGACAAATCAATCTTGATGCCAAGTTCCTCAAAGACTTCTCTTTCAGCCGCCTGTGAGCTGTTATCGCCTGCAACGGCACTTCCTCCCATCGTGATATCCCATACATTAGGCCATCCCGATTTAAACGGCTGGCGCTGTTGGATCAGCATTTCATTTTTACTGTTGAAAATACATACATGTACCACCAGATGATATTGATCTTTCTGAATTTGCTGGCCTCTGACATGCAACTGACCGGTTCTTACTCGATCCTTTGTATAGACATCCCATAACTCTATGTTATCTGCCATGGAATTTCCCTCCCACTTTACAAACGTTAACTACATTACTTATTTTATAATTTCTCTGTCATCCTTTACAGATACTCGTAGTAAAATTTAAAGTTCTTTATCAATTTTCCATCTTCTTAAAATATTGTGAATCAGAAAACAAACTTATTATACGGCAGAAATAGGACAGTTGAGATTATTCTCTTCTGCCCTATCCCTATTAGAATAATATTTACTTTATTAATAAGGTATCGTAACGTTCTTTTTTAACAAGCATTTCGATTATCTATTATTAATAGCAGTTACCAATGCGTCAATAGATGCCTTGATGATGTCGCAGTCAACGCCAGCACCCCAGGAGAGGCTTCCGTCTGGTTTTTTGATTCCAACGTATGCAATCGCTCTGGAAGAAGAACTCTGTTCCAACGCATGTTCTGTATAGGATACCAGATCATATTTCAGATTGTATGCCTTCTTCAGCGCATTACTTACCGCATTCAGACGACCATTACCAGTAGCTTCTGTAACAGTTATGCGGCCATTGCAAGAGGATGTAACCTGTGTTGTGATAGGTCCAATCTGCTGGAAATGAACTTTTTCCACACTGTATGGTTTTCTGACATTTTCGAACGTTTTCTTGAACAATTCGAAGATTTCTTCTGGCATAAGTTCTTTGTGTGTATGATCGGAAACGGCTTTTGCTGCATAACCCATAGCTTCGCGCATTTTTGGTGGCAGATTAAGACCGTATTTTGTTTCCAGAATATAACCAACCCCACCTTTTCCGGACTGGCTGTTGATACGAATAACGTCTGCATCGTAATTTCTTCCAACGTCTGTCGGGTCAATTGGCAAGTATGGAACTGTCCAATGTTCTGGCTGTTTTTCATCAATCCATTTCATACCTTTTGCAATTGCATCCTGGTGAGAACCGGAGAATGCTGCAAATACCAATGCACCACTGTATGGACTTCTTTCATCTACTTTCATACCTGTGTATTTTTCGTATTTTTCGCAGATATCAGGCATATCGGAGAAATCCAGTTCTGGGTCTACGCCTTGCGCATACATATTCATACCCAATGTGATGATATCAACATTACCTGTACGTTCTCCATTTCCAAATAATGTACCTTCAATACGGTCAGCACCGGCAAGCAGACCAAGTTCAGAGTCCGCAACACCACAACCACGGTCATTGTGTGGATGTAAGGAAACGATAACATTTTCTCTGTATTTCATATTTTCACACATATATTCAATCTGGCTTGCATATACGTGTGGCATAGAATGCTGTACAGTTACAGGCAGGTTAATGATTGCTTTTTTGTCTGGTGTTGGCTGCCAAACATCCAAAACTGCGTTACATACTTCCAGAGCATATTCTGGTTCTGTACCTGTAAAGCTTTCTGGACTGTATTCAAACAGAAAATTTCCTTCTGTTTCTTCTGCTAATTTTTTCAGTAATGCTGCACCTTCTACTGCAATGTTCAGGATTTCTTCTTTGGATTTGCGGAAAACCTGTTCTCTCTGGCTCAAAGAAGTTGAGTTATATACATGAATGATTGCTTTTGGAGCACCTTTTACTGCTTCAAATGTTTTACGAATAATGTGTTCTCTAGCCTGTGTCAGAACCTGAATGGTCACGTCCTCTGGAATCAGATTCTGTTCAATCAATGCACGTACAAATTCGTATTCAGTTTCTGAGGCTGCTGGGAATCCTACTTCGATTTCTTTGAAACCGATTTTAACCAACAACTTGAAGAATTCAATTTTCTGTTCCAAACTCATAGGAATTACGAGAGCCTGATTACCATCACGAAGGTCTACGCTGCACCAGATTGGTGCTTTTTCCACATATTCTTTTTCCGCCCATTTCATGCATTTCACTGGTGGCATGAAATACTGTCTCACATATTTCTTATGATTCATCATTGTTATTTCCTCCTGATATGTTCATTTTTTGATCGTAGCATATCCGTCTAACTTTTGTTTTTATTTCGTGGGACGATGAGATTTTTAACAAAAAAAATCTTTCGCCTCTATTCAAAGAGACGAAAGACAAAATCTTACGCGGTACCACTCTCATTCATGGAATATCCATGCACTCTGTCAGATACGGGTTATACCTTATATCCGTCCCTGTGTAACGGTAGGGAATTCCGTCTACGCCTACTCAAACCTTTTCGGGCAGCTGCTCCGAGGGCAGTTCCAAATATCGCTTCTATTGCTTCACACCAACCAGCAACTCTCTGACATCCGCTCCAAATGTACTATTCCTCATCTACGCTTTAGTTATTTAACTTGATGTTGTAACTTTAGCATGAAATGGTGAAACTGTCAATCTTTTATTCTATTTTCATTTAACAAATTTACAATTACAAACTATGGGATTGTATTTTATGCCATTTATTTTGCATTTTCTATAAACTCGTCATTTTTATATACAGAAAACAGCCAGGCTTTTACACTTGGCGTCTTCTCTTGTTACTTTTTGCCCAATTGTCACAATCTTTATGGATTGCAGATTTATTCTAATTGGTTTTCGCATGTGTTGCAAATGAAATCGTTCCACATATTTCGACATTTGTTTCCTATATCATTGAAAATGTACCATATGCAGCCTCTGACTTAAACGATACATAAAATCTATTACATGTTGAAAAAAATGTCGAACAAATTTTCTTTACAAGCCAACAAGAATTGCTATAATAAAATTATATTATATCGGGGTATGGCGTAGCTTGGTAGCGCGCACGGCTGGGGGCCGTGAGGTCGCAGGTTCAAATCCTGTTGCCCCGATTCAAAGTCTCTATAAATCCCATTAGTTATTTACGATGTTTTTATATTCCAATAACCCAATTCTCTGGGTTATTAAAATATCAAAAATACATTTTAATACATTATTTCATATTATCTACATATGATTGGGATATTTTCACACATATTTCTATATCTCCTCCAAACCAATGGATTATTTTTCTTGTCAAATGCAACATCAACCCAAAGCAACCTCATACTTTCCAAATCAAGCATTACACACAAAAAAATGTATGCCTACACCCATTCCTGAACATAAGCATACATTACAAAAACTTTCATTTTCTGTTTTTCAAAGTGTGTATAAAAATCCAACCTTACCAAAGCATTCACACTTCTGAAACATTAAATATTACGCATTTTTGTTGTTAATATAATTTACAAGTCCTTCAGCTTTGATGATTCTCTGCATGAATTCAGGGAATGCCTGACCTTTGAACTGTGTTCCTTTTGTTTTGTTGTAGATCATTCCGCTGTCGAAATCCACTTCTACTTCATCACCTGCGTCAATTCCTTTTGCAGCTTCTGGACATTCGATGATTGGAAGTCCAATATTGATTGCGTTACGGTAGAAAATACGTGCAAATGTTTCAGCGATTACGCAGTCAACACCAGCAGCTTTGATTGCGATTGGAGCATGTTCTCTGGAAGAACCGCATCCGAAGTTTTTGTTTGCTACGATGATGTCACCTTTATTTACTTTTTTCACGAAATCTTTGTCGATATCTTCCATGCAGTGTGTAGCCAATTCTGCAGGATCAGAAGAATTCAGATAACGTGCAGGGATAATAACGTCTGTATCTACGTTGTCGCCATATTTAAATACTCTTCCTTCAGCTTTCATTTATCTTTCCTCCTATAATCCTAATTCTGCTGGGCAGGAAATCTTACCTGTTACTGCACTTGCTGCTGCTACTGCAGGGCTTGCCAGATAAATTTCAGAATCCACATGACCCATACGACCTACGAAGTTACGGTTTGTTGTAGAAATACAACGTTCATTTTCAGCAAGAATACCCATGTATCCACCCAGACATGGTCCACATGTTGGTGTACTTACAACTGCACCTGCTTCGATGAAGATTTTTAACAGACCTTCTTCCATTGCCTGCAGATAAATATTCTGTGTTGCAGGAATGATGATACAACGAATACCTTTTTTCACTTTGCGTCCTTTCAAAATGGATGCAGCCACCCGCAAATCGTCGATTCTTCCGTTTGTACAGGAACCAATTACTGCCTGATCAATTACAATATCTTCTGTGATTTCATCGATTGTTTTTGTATTTTCTGGCAGATGTGGGAATGCGATGGTTGGACGAAGTGTACTCAAATCAATCGTGTATTCTTCATCATATACTGCATCTTCATCAGCTTCAAAAATCTTGTATGGACGTTTGGAATGTTCTTCCATGTAAGCGATTGCTTTTTCGTCTACTGGGAAAATACCATTTTTTCCACCAGCTTCGATTGCCATGTTTGCGATTGTAAAACGATCATCCATAGACAGATTTTTGATTCCTTCGCCGACAAATTCCATGGATTTGTACAGAGCACCGTCTACACCGATCATTCCGATAATATGTAAAATAACATCTTTTCCGCTTACCCATTTTGCAGGTGTTCCTACGATATTAAATTTGATTGCGGATGGCACTTTGAACCATGCTTTTCCTGTAGCCATACCAGCTGCCATATCTGTACTTCCTACACCTGTAGAAAATGCACCCAGTGCGCCGTATGTACATGTATGAGAGTCCGCACCGATGATTACGTCACCTGCTACTGTCAGACCTTTTTCTGGAAGCAGTGCGTGTTCGATACCCATTTCTCCAACATCGAAATAGTTTGTAATGTCGTGTTTGCATGCAAATTCTCTTACGCATTTGCAGTGCTGTGCAGATTTGATATCTTTGTTTGGAATAAAATGATCCATTACCAGAGCCACTTTGTCTTTGTCAAAGACTGTATTGACTGTCATTTTTTCCATTTCATGAATTGCAACTGGAGATGTGATATCATTTCCTAAAACCAGATCCAGATCAGCTTCGATCAACTGGCCTGCTTCTACTTTGTCCAGACCTGCTGCTGCTGCCAGAATCTTCTGTGTCATTGTCATTCCCATTCTATATTCCTCCTAAATTTATATTCGTTATTACATTATTTTTATTTCTATTTACTTTCTGTTTGCCATTGTAACACATTTATTGCTATAATACTAATACATATTAAATATATTTATTATAACTTACAGTTATATAAGGAGTGTTTATGGAGCAAAACTTGTCCCTTTATTATATCTTTCATACAGTTGCCGAAAAAGGCAATATCTCTTTGGCAGCCAAAGAATTGTTTATCAGTCAGCCTGCTATCAGTAAATCCATTCAAAAACTGGAAGCTAACTTGAATACAACTCTTTTTAAAAGAACCTCCCGTGGCGTTTCTCTGACGCAAGAAGGAGAATTACTGTACAAACATACGTCAGAAGCCTTTCACGCCTTAAAAAAAGGAGAAGAAACCCTTGCCCGAAATCAAATGCTGGGGATTTCTCAGCTTCGTATCGGCGTGAGCCATACCTTGTGTAAATATATTTTGCTGCCTTATCTGCAAAAATTTGTCCAGCACTATCCTCATGTGCGTATTTCTATTTCCTGTCAATCTACGTATCAGACACTAACCTTGTTGGAAGAACGAAAAATCGACATTGGACTTATCGGAGAACCTCACAATCCAAAAGGACTTTATTTTCAACCTTTGCAGCGGATTCATGATACTCTTGTTGCCGCTCCATCTTATCTGGAAAATTTGAAAATGCGTTCGGATTCCGAAAATATTTATCAGTCCGCTACTTTCATGATGCTGGATGAAGAAAACATCTCACGTCAGTACGTGAATCAAGTCCTTTGGGAATATCATATTGAACCAGAACATATTCTAGAAGTAACTTCTATGGACTTGCTGATCGAATTTGCCAAAATTGGGCTTGGGGTTGGGTGCGTAATTCGAGAATTTGTCAAACAGGAACTGGACAATCAGGAGCTGATAGAATTTCTTCCAGACATCACCTTTGAGCCTCGTCCCATTGGTTTTGTCTGTAGAAATGAGGAACAGCTTTCCCCTGTCATTCAAAATTTCTTAAATATTGAAAAAACACCTTGACCAAATGCAAATTTATCACATATAATACCAATTGTATTAGGTATGAACGACCTCGATCCACGTTTGTTAGGGAAAATTTTCTAACATACGTGGATTTTTTTATGTAATAGGAATTTTTTCTGGAGGTTCTCTTATGAATAAAAAACACGATGTTTATCAAACTTTATTTTCCATTTTATGTGTGGTGGAAGGTAATTTTTTGTACGCACTGACCGTAAAATTATTTCTCCTGCCTTCTGACCTTGTTACAGGCGGAACCACAGGTATTGCGTTGTCCATGAATCACTTTTTCCACATACCAATTTCCGGCTTTGTATTGCTCTTTAACGTACTGATGCTGATTCTTGGGTTCTTCATACTCGGAAAACAATTTGCTGCAACTACACTGGCAAGCACATTCCTGTACCCAATCGCCCTGGAAATCTTCAATCAGCTTCTTGGAGATTTTGTAATGACTGATGACTTGCTGCTCAATACATTATTTTCCGGTCTAGGTATCGGACTTGCGCTTGGCATTGTAATTCGTTCCGGTGCTTCTACCGGCGGTATGGACATTCCACCATTGATTTTACAAAAAGTATTTCGCATCCCAGTTTCCATCAGTATGTATGTTTTCGATGTATGTATTTTGCTGGTGCAGGCATTATTTCGACCAATCGAAAATATTTTATACGGTATTTTATTGATTTTAATCTATACATTAGTTCTTGATAAAATGCTCTTGATGGGTACGACAAGAACAGAGATAAAAATTGTCAGCCCAAAAGCACAGGAAATTCGCGATGCTATTTTGACTCAGATAGACCGCGGTGTTACCATGCTGGATGGTGAAGGCGGTTATCTGCATCAGAAAACACAGGTAATCTTGAGTGTAATTTCAAATCGGGAACTTCCGAAAGTAGAACGCATCATTCATACTATTGACCCAGAAAGCTTTATGATCATTAATCGTGTAAACGAAGTCAGCGGACGCGGATTTTCCATGAAAAAACGATATCGATAAGAAAGAAAAATGCACCTTCTGCAATTTCAGAGGGTGCATTTTTCTTTGGTATATACAAACTAAAAATTAGTTGTTGATCAGTTTGTCTTCGCCGTTCCAGCTATACAGTTTACGGATTTCTTCACCAACAACTTCTGCTGGATGTTCAGCAGCCAGTTTACGCATAGCTTTGAAGTGAACCTGACGTCCTGCTGGAGACATATCCAGAAGGAATTCTTTTGCGAATGTTCCGTCCTGAATGTCGGACAGGATTTTTTTCATAGATTTCTTTGTTTCGTCTGTGATGATCTTTGGTCCTGTGATGTAATCACCGTATTCAGCTGTGTTGGAGATGGAGTATCTCATTCCAGCGAAACCAGACTGATAAATCAGGTCAACGATCAGTTTCATTTCGTGGATACATTCGAAGTAAGCGTTTCTTGGGTCATAACCAGCTTCAACCAGTGTTTCGAAACCAGCCTGCATCAGAGCACATACACCACCACACAGAACTGCCTGTTCACCGAACAAGTCTGTTTCTGTTTCTGTACGGAATGTTGTTTCCAGAACACCTGCTCTTGCTCCACCGATAGCTGCAGCATATGCCAGAGCTTTATCCAGAGCTTTTCCAGAAGCATCCTGATGTACAGCAACCAGACAAGGAACACCTTTTCCTGCCTGATATTC
>JAXJUX010000151.1:0-3073 GCA_036308845.1 Ruminococcus sp. | reverse complement strand
TTTGAATCTCATCAGGTCATCGTTTTCATACTGGATGGTAGATGTTTCGATGGACAGTTTTGCACAGTAACGTTTGTAGTTTTCTGGCAGCTGTGTGGACCACTGAACTGTCAGGTTTGGTTCTGGAGCTGTTCCCAGATTCTGCAGTGTATGCAGATAACGGTAAGACATTTTTGTTACCATGGAACGTCCGTCGATACCCATACCACCGATAGATTCTGTTACCCATGTTGGGTCACCGGAAAACAGTGCGTTGTATTCTGGTGTTCTTGCAAATTTTACAAGACGCAGTTTCATGATGAAATGGTCAACAAATTCCTGAATCTGTTCTTCTGTAAATGTTCCGTTTTTCAGGTCACGTTCTGCATAAATATCAAGGAATGTGGATGTACGTCCCAGAGACATAGCAGCACCGTTCTGTTCTTTGATTGCTGCCAGGTATCCGAAATACAGCCACTGAATAGCTTCCTGTACGTTTTCAGCTGGTCTGGAAATATCAAATCCGTAGATTTTACCCAGTTCTTTCAGTTCTTTCAATGCTTTGATCTGTTCAGACAATTCTTCTCTCTGTCTTGTTACATGAGAGTAGATAGCTGCTGTTCTTGTTGTGTTTTTCTGGAAAGTTTTGTCTTCAATCAGACGATCCACACCGTACAGAGCAACACGACGGTAGTCACCGATAATACGTCCACGGCCGTAAGCATCTGGCAGACCAGTAATAATATGGCTGGAACGGCAAGCTCTCATTTCTGGTGTGTAAGCATCAAATACACCTTCGTTATGAGTTTTTCTATGTTTTGTGAAAAATTCTACAACCTGAGGATCTACTTTATATCCGTTATCTTCACAAGCTTTTACTGCCATACGAATACCGCCATATGGCTGAAGAGCACGTTTGAAAGGTTTGTCTGTCTGGAAACCTACGATTGTTTCTTTATCTTTATTTAAATATCCTGGGCCATGAGAAGTAATTGTAGAGATAATTTTGGTGTCCATATCCAAAACACCGCCCTTTTCTCTTTCTTCTTTTGTCAGTTCCATAACCTGAGCCCACAGATCTTTTGTGTTTTCAGTTGCATCTGTCAAGAATGCGTCGTCTCCGTCGTATGGTGTGTAGTTTTTCTGGATGAAATCTCTTACGTTAATTTCTTTTTCCCAAATACCACCGTAAAAACCATTCCATTCTGTTCTCACTTTTTTTCCTCCTTCTTGGTATGTTCGCAGAAAAAACCAAACTTGTGTTAGTCTTCTCTACCTGCACATATTGTATCTTTTTTTTCGATTATTATCAACGAAATCGTACCATGTTTCTTATTAAATGCACAGTATTATTTTAGTTTTCGTTAATTTTTTCCCAAAAAAGAAGAATCTGGAATAAATTTTTCCAGATTCTTCCAATATTTAGAACCAACTGAGAATTCCTGTAGACTGTAAGAACAGAATTCCCATCATGATCGGTGTCACATAACGAATCATAAAAACATATAATTTTTTTCTTCCAAACTTATGTCCACTGGATTCCATTTCTTCAATAATCCACTGTGGTTTGATAATCCATCCAACAAAAATACAGGATAAAAATGCAATCGCAGGCATCAAAAAGCTGTTGCTGATGTAATCCATTACATCCAAAATCTGTGCAATCTGTCCATTTGGCAGTGTCAATTCAAAATAAAGCACATTATATCCAAGACAGATCACAACAGCCGCCACAGCAGAAATTCCGCCGATGATCAGACTCATTTTCTCTCTTGATACATGAAATACTTCCATACAGTTTGCAACCAGTGTTTCCATAATGGATACGCAGGATGTCAATGCTGCAAATGCTACCATCAGGAAAAATACGGCTCCGATCACAGTCCCTGCTGCACCCATGGAATTGAACACTTTCGGCAAAGACACAAACATCAAGCTTGGTCCGGAAGCCATACCTTCTGTACCGGAAAATACATAGATAGCAGGAATTACCATCATACCGGCAAGCAACGCAACAACGGTATCACAAATTTCAATCTGTCCCACGGACTGGCTCAAGTTCACATCTTTCTTCACATAAGAACCATAAGTGATCATAATTCCCATGGAAACACTCAGCGAAAAGAATAACTGGCTCATCGCATCCAGAAGAATTCCCAAAAATCTTTTAAAAGTAACCCCTTCAAAATTTGGAACCAA
Source organism: Ruminococcus sp. (assembly GCA_036308845.1). Taxonomy (GTDB): domain Bacteria; phylum Bacillota; class Clostridia; order Lachnospirales; family Lachnospiraceae; genus Oliverpabstia. The sequence goes on along the minus strand of JAXJUX010000151.1, from coordinate 895 downwards.
ATACACAGCCAATCCCTGAAGACCTGTACGTGTCACACCTTCTGCATCTGTATAATGTAATGTCAGAGAGAAAATGGAAATCCCAAAGATCATGACCAGTAATATCGGCATCAGAATCTTGGAAAATTTTTCAATCCCTTTTTCTACCCCACGGTATACAATAACTGCAGTTACTGCAAGGAAAATCAGCATAAATACAATCAGTGCTACAGGTGCAGTAATAAAATCTGTAAAATAACCGTCCTGCGCAGCTTCTGTTCCTGCTCCGGTCAGATACACCGCAAAATATTTGGTAACCCAACCACCAATAACAGAATAATACGTCATGATCAATGCAGGTACTAAAAATGTTATTTTTCCAAGAAATCCCCATTTTGGATTCATTTTTCCATAGGCATATAACGCATTTTCTCCTGTTTTACGTCCAATGGCAATATCTGTTGTTAACAAAGTAAATCCAAATGTAACTACCAATATCAGATATACTAAAATAAACAAGCCGCCGCCGTCTTTTGCTGCCAGATATGGGAATCTCCAAATATTACCCACGCCTACCGCACTGCCGGCTGCAGACAATACAAAACCAATCGAGCTGGTAAAACCACCTTTTTTCTCGTTTTTCATACGTTTGTCTCCTCTGTTTTTCTTATCTTTCGCAACCATTTCGCGAAACAACCTCACGGATTCTATCCTACTTTTTCCATTTTTGCAAATCAGTTTTGTTTCTTTTAAAGAAACTTTTGACTTCAATAGTTTCTTTATGATAGAATATTTTTATATTTTTTGTAGTGTATTCCAGCAAACAAACTATTCTGTATAAAAATTCTATTTTAACGAAACTTTTGGAGATTTTATGAGCGAAATTAATCAATATATTGGAAAACAAATACGTATG
>JAXJUX010000150.1:0-17627 GCA_036308845.1 Ruminococcus sp. | reverse complement strand
GATATGTACCAGACCGGAAAGGCCATTTCCGAGATTTACAAATGCACCGTATGGCTGCAGACTTTCAACGATACCTTCTGTGACAAGTCCCACTTCCACGTTGGAAACTTTTGCTTTTCTTTCCTGATCTGCTTTTTCTTTCAATAATTCTCTTGCAGACAGAATCAAACGTTTGTCATCTTCAACGACATCGAATACCTGCACCTGGATTTCCTGGTTCAGATATTCATTCAGATCATCTACGTAATTCAGAGAAAGTTTAGATGCTGGAATAAATCCGCGGATTCCTTCTACGTAAGCAATCACGCCTGCATTTACAATTCCTTTTACGGTTACTGTCAAAACAGTTTTATCTTCTTTTAACTGACGAAGCTTGTCCCATGCAAGAATGTCATTTGCTTCTACGCGGGAAAGCAAAATGCAGCCACGGCGGTTATCTTTGCCAATTACAGTAGCAGCAACTTCGTCACCAATATGAACTTCTTCTTTTACCATAAATCCAGGTTCTCTGCTGTAGTCAGCAACTTTGATAATACCTTCCGTATAATATCTCAAATCCAGAGTAATTTCTTCTTCGTCTACTGCAATTACAGTTCCGTTGATGATATCTCCATTTTCAATTTTTTTGAAAGAAGCTTCCAGCTCTTTTTCGTAGTCAGCCATAGAAGCAGTTTCTTCGGCAACAGGTGTTACATTCATTTCTTCACTCATAATTTATGTCCTCTCTTTTTATCCATCATACTGTCGGTGTGACCGACAATAGAATCATCATTTGGCGCTTATTATAACATATTTTCAGCAAAAAGAAATATACCTGAATGCTACCCGCAGTAAGGAAAATTGTCTGATACAGAAAGGATACAAATAATTGCCCAATAATTGGAAGTATGCTAAGATGAGGGTATCTTAAAAAGGTATTTCACATAAGAGGGGAAAATATATTGAAAAGAGAAAATGAAATTTATATTATAGGTCATAAAAATCCGGATACAGATTCTATTTGTTCCGCAATCGCTTATGCAGATTTGAAAAATCGTACCTGTGCAGGAGAATATATTTCAAAACGTGCAGGGCAGATCAATGAAGAAACAGAATTTGTATTGAATTATTTTGGGGTGACAGCACCGGGGTATCTTCCAAACGTGGGAACACAGGTAAAAGATATGGAAATCCGTGAAACACCGGGTGGAAAAAGGGACATGTCTGTGAAAAATGCATGGAATCTGATGAGAGAATACAGTGCGGTTACTCTGCCGATTACCAATGAAGACGGAACCCTGGAAGGGCTGATTACCAATGGTGATATTGCAAAATCCTATATGGATGCTTATGATAATACGCTTTTGGCACAGGCACAGCCAACCTATCGCAGCATTGCAGAAACCTTGGAAGGTGAAGTAATCGTGGGCGATGAAAATGCCTGCTTTACCAAAGGGAAAGTATGGATCGGAGCTTCTCAGCCGGATATCATGGAAAATCACATTGGAGAGAATGATCTGGTTATGGTAGGAAATCGTCTGGATGACCAGGTTTGTGTGATTGATGTGGATGCAAGCTGTATGATTGTTTGTCTGGGACTTAAAATTTCCAAAACGATTTTGCGCCTTGCTGAAGAAAAAAATGTAGTGATTATTTCTACTCCATACGATACCTTTACGGTAGCGAGATTGATTCACCAGAGTATTCCAATTAGTTTCTTTATGAAAAAAGAGGGACTGGTGACATTCCGACAGGACGATTATACAGATGACATCAAAGAAGTTATGACAAAAACACGTTTCCGTGCATTCCCGGTAGTTAATGCAAACGGGGTTTATCTGGGAACCGTTTCCCGTCGTAATTTATTGAATATCCAGAAAAAACAATTGATTTTGGTAGATCATAATGAAAAATCGCAGGCGGTAGATAATATCGATGAGGCTGAAATTTTGGAAATTATTGATCATCACAGAATTGGTTCTCTGGAAACATTCCAGCCGGTTATGTTCAGAAATCAGCCGGTAGGATGTACGGCAACGATTTTGTATCAGATTTACGAAGAACATGGTCTGGATATTTCATCTCAGATTGCAGGTCTTCTGTGTGCGGCTATTTTGTCTGATACTTTGATGTTCCGTTCGCCGACCTGTACAGAAAAAGATAAACGTGCGGCAGAAGAACTGGCTAAAATTGCACAGATTGATATTGAAAAATTTGCATCCGAAATGTTCCATGCGGGAAGTGATCTGTCCAGAAAAACAGAAGAAGAAATTTTTTATCAGGATTACAAAAAATTTATCGCTGAGAACATAGCATTCGGCGTTGGACAGATTAGTTTTATGTCTGAAGATGAACTTTTGGATGTAAAGCAGCGCCTTCTCCCATGTATGGAAAAAGAGTGTGAAAGAAATGGGGTAAATATGATTTTCTTCATGCTCACAAATATTATTACAGAAACGACAGAACTTCTGTATTTTGGAAAAGGTGCAGAACGATTAATTTATGATGCATACGAAATAGAAGCGAAAGATGGAAGCTGTTCTCTGGAAAACGTAGTTTCCAGAAAGAAACAGTTGATTCCAAGATTTATGTATGCATTGCAGGCATAAGGAGGAAATATGGCAAAACAACAATGGAAGCCGGGAAATATGCTGTATCCGTTGCCGGCAGTAATGGTGTCTGTCAGGGATTTGGCTGGCAATGATAATATTATTACGGTTGCGTGGGCGGGAACGATTTGTACCAACCCGCCGATGGTATCCATTTCCGTAAGACCGGGAAGACATTCTTATAAAATGATTGAACAAAGCAAATCCTTTGTAATCAATCTGACAACAGAAAAGCTTTGCTTTGCGACAGATTATTGTGGCGTTCGTTCTGGACGGGATGTAGACAAATTCAAAGAAATGCATTTGACAAAGGTAGAGGCATCGGAAATCAATGCGCCGATGATCGGAGAATCACCGGTTAATATCGAATGTAAACTGAGAAAAATTGAAAAATTAGGTTCTCATGATATGTTTATTGCGGACGTGGTTGCGGTTCATGCAGATGAAAGTTACATGGACGAAAAAGGAAAATTTGATCTGAATAAAGCAAATCCGCTGGTATATTCTCATGGGGAATATTATAGTTTGGGTAAAAAATTGGGTACATTTGGATACAGTGTAAAGAAAAAGAAAACGAAAAAAAGATAATGATGAAAAAGAAGGCTTGAGAATTTATGGATTTTTGAGCTTTCTTTTTTGAAAAAACAGGCTTTTAAAGATGGATTTTTCAGCCTGAAATAGTTACAAATGAAGGAAAAATTAAGAAAAATGACGGATGACAACGAAAAAGTTTCATAAAAAATCAAAAAAAGAGTAAAAAAATCAAAAACTTGAAATTTTTTTGCAAGAAACTTTCGTATTTTTTGTAAAAACTTCTTGTGTTTATCACTTTAGCGTGCTATAATAAGCCAAAATTGATACAGAACTTGAAAGACCAGGAGGAGAAATTATTATGTCTTATGTTGATGAAGTATTTGAATCAGTGGTTGCTAACAACCCAAATGAACCTGAATTCCATCAGGCAGTAAAAGAAGTTTTGGATTCCCTTCGCCCAGTAATCGATGCGAATGAAGAAAAATACAGAAAAGAAGCATTGCTGGAACGCCTGGTAGAACCAGAAAGAGTCGTTATGTTCCGCGTACCTTGGGTAGATGATAAAGGACAGGTACAGGTTAATAAAGGATATCGTGTACAGTACAACAGTGCAATCGGACCATACAAAGGAGGTCTTCGTCTGCACCCATCCGTAAACTTAAGTATTATCAAATTCCTTGGATTTGAACAGATTTTCAAAAACTCCCTGACAGGATTGCCAATCGGTGGTGGTAAAGGTGGTTCCAACTTCAATCCAAAAGGAAAATCTGACCGTGAAATCATGGCATTCTGCCAGAGCTTTATGACAGAGCTGAGCAAACATATCGGCGCTGACACAGACGTACCAGCAGGTGACATCGGAACAGGTGCAAGAGAAATCGGTTACATGTTCGGACAGTACAAGAGACTGAGAAACGTATACGAAGGCGTTCTGACAGGTAAAGGATTAAGCTACGGCGGATCTTTGGCAAGAACAGAAGCTACAGGATATGGTTTACTGTATCTGACACAGGAATTATTGAAAATCAATGGTATCGACATTGCTGGAAAAACAGCAGTTGTATCCGGTGCTGGTAACGTAGCTACTTACGCTATCCAGAAAGCACAGCAGCTGGGTGTTAAAGTTCTGACATGTTCAGACTCCAACGGATGGGTTTACGATCCAGACGGAATTGATGTTGCTACACTGAAAGATGTAAAAGAAGTTCGTCGTGCAAGACTGACAGAATACGTTGCAGCTCGTCCAAATGCAGAATACCATGAAGGTAAAGGCGTATGGACAGTAAAAGCTGATCTGGCTCTGCCATGTGCTACACAGAACGAATTGACATTAGATGATGCAAAAGCACTGGTTGCTAACGGCGTTATCGCTGTATGTGAAGGTGCTAACATGCCTACAACTCTGGATGCTACAAAATATCTGCAGGACAACGGAGTAATCTTTGCTCCTGGTAAAGCTGCTAACGCTGGTGGTGTTGCTACATCCGCTCTGGAAATGTCCCAGAACAGCGAAAGACTGAGCTGGTCCTTCGAAGAAGTAGATGCAAAACTGCAGGGCATCATGATCAACATTACACATAACATGGCAGATGCTGCTAAACGTTATGGATTTGAAGGAAACTACGTAGTAGGTGCAAACATTGCCGGATTTGAAAAAGTTGCTAACGCAATGATGGCACAGGGCGTTTGCTAATTCGTAAAAGCCTAATATAACCCCTAAATATGATATAAACCCTTGCGAATAGCCTTATGGGGCTGGACGCAAGGGTTTTTTAGTGTCAAGTTTTGCTGCCCCTCTCTGTATCGCCCCATCCCCATATTTTTGTCGAATCGAATCCATTACCTTATCCAGTTTCTGGCGGCGCTGGGTTTCTTTGGGATCATAACTGAACAAATCCATCTGTACCGGCTCATTTTCATCGCTTAATTTCCCGGAACGAATCCCCAGAAGTCGAATTGGATTGCCATTCCACAAGGCATCAAATAATTTACAGGCGTAGCGATACAATTCGTCTCCATTTTGCGTAGGAGAAGGCAGCGGCATCTGACGGCTATATTTGTCAAAGGTGGCGTATTTGATTTCCACGCACAGATTGTTGGCGGACTGTCCGGCACGAACCAGGCGACTCCCAACCTGCAAAGCCAGTTTTCGCAAAACTGGATAGGCTTCCTGTGCTGTCAGCAAATCTTTGGATAAAGTAGTAGAATTCCCGATTCCTTTTGCCTGTGCCGGTTCACTTTCTACGGGAGAATTGTCAATTCCGTTGGCATATTCCCACAAGGTACGCCCATGACTTTTTAAATGCAGGGAAATAAGGTTTGGATCCATAACAGCCAGATCCCCAATGGTGTGAATGTCCAATTTGTGCAAAACAGCGACAGAGGAATGTCCGGCCATATATAGATCAGAAATTGGAAGAGGCCACATTTTCTTTTGTATTTCATGCGGATACAGAGTATGCGTTTTATTTGGTTTTTCAAAATCAGAAGCCATTTTGGCAAGTAATTTATTAGAAGAAATTCCTACATTTACGGTAAAACCGAAATTGTCATAAATATAATTGCGAATATATGCAGCACCATCTTCCGGACTGGAAAAGCGATGGGCGATTCCCGTAAAATCCAGAAAACACTCATCAATACTGACCTGTTCAATATCCGGAGTTAAAGTCTTTAAAAAATTAATAAATTTTTTGCTGCATTCGGAATAAAGTTGACGGTGTGGAGGTACAATAGTAAGAATCGGGCATTTTTTTATCGCATTGGCAACCGGTTCTGCGGTCTGAATGTTATAAATTTTTTTGGCAGAAATAGATTTTGCAAGGACGATGCCGTGTCTGGTTTCCTGATCCCCACCAATAATGGACGGAATGGTACGGATATCTACGCTGTCAGGATTTTCTTTCAGTAATTGTAAGGCACTCCAGCTTAAAAATGCGGAATTTACATCAATATGAAAAATAATGCGTTCCAAAAAAGTAGCCTCCTTTCAAGATAATCTGCTTATACTATGCCATAGAAAAGAAAAATGGTCAAAATATATTTGGAACGATAAATTGGAAGATGTTGCTTATGAAAAACGGATATCGAAGCTCTAAAAAAGACAATGAACTTTGGCACGACAACGTGTTGAAATTTATAAACTTGTATCTTGTAAAGCTTTGTGGTAAAATAGTTGAATGCGAAAACAAAAAATGATAAAGGAATCCTTTTTTTATGAATAATATAGTATTGATTGGAATGCCAGGCGTGGGAAAAAGCACAGTTGGCGTTATTTTGGCAAAAGAATTGGGTTATCAATTTGTAGATGCAGATTTATTGATACAGAAACAGGAAAAACGCCTGTTGAAAGATATCATCGCGCAGGAAGGCGTGGATGGATTTATCGCAATTGAAAATAAAGTAAATGCTTCGATTGAAGCGGAAGATACAGTGATTGCCACAGGTGGTAGTGTGATATATGGAGAAGAAGCCATGCTCCATTTGAAAAATATTGCAACTGTAGTGTATTTGAAACTTTCTTACAAAGCGTTGGAAAAACGTCTGGGTAATTTGAAAAACAGGGGCGTGGTTTTGCGTAAAGGACAAACTTTAAAAGACCTTTATAAAGAAAGAACCGTTTTATACGAAAAATACGCAGATATCACTATTGATGAAGAAAATAAAGATATAGAGAAAACATTACAGAATATTTTGGAAAGCATTTGAAATATTGGGAAAATTTAGATGCAAATAGAAACAAAAATTTTTGAAATAGTTGATTTTTATTTACAAAAATGCTGTTTTGTTATAACATAATAAGGAGTATATTCTTTGAAGGAAATAATAAATTGCTGAAATAAGCTATTTCATTGGGGAATTCTATTGAAAATAGAGTGTGGAGTATAGAAAAAAACATAGAGGTGGACTATGGAACAATATATTATCAAAGGCGGCAATCCACTTGTGGGAGAAGTGGAAATTGGCGGAGCAAAAAATGCGGCTCTTGGAATCCTTGCTGCAGCTATTATGACAGATGACACGGTTAGACTTGAAAATCTGCCGGATGTTAATGATATAAATGCAATGTTAGAAGCCATTGAAGGTATCGGAGCAGTTGTAGAACGAGTAGATCGTCATACTGTTAAAATCAATGGTGCTACTATTGGCGATGTAAGTGTTAATTATGATTGTATTAAAAAAATTCGTGCATCTTATTATTTGATTGGTGCACTCCTTGGTAAATATAAAAAAGCGGAAGTTCCTCTTCCGGGTGGATGTAATATCGGAAGCCGTCCAATTGACTTACATTTAAAAGGTTTCCGTGCCCTGGGTGCTACTGTTGACATCAAACATGGAGCAATTGTTGCTTCTGCACCACACGGATTAAGAGGATGTCATATTTTCATGGATACGGTTTCTGTAGGTGCTACGATCAATGTTATGATGGCAGCAGCTATGGCAAGAGGAAACACAACAATTGAGAATGCGGCGAGAGAACCACACGTTGTAGACACTGCAAACTTCCTGAACAGTATGGGAGCAAATATCAAAGGTGCAGGTACAGACGTGATTCGTATTCGTGGGGTTGAGCAGCTTCATTCTACAGATTATTCTATCGTACCGGATATGATTGAGGCAGGAACCTTTATGTTTGCTTCTGCAGCTACAAAAGGTGATATCCTGATTAAAAATGTCATTCCAAAACATTTGGAAGCAATCACTGCAAAATTAGAAGAAATCGGTTGTGAAGTAGAAGAATTTGACGATGCTGTTCGTGTAAGATCAACAAGACGTCTGCGTAAAACACACGTGAAGACACTTCCATATCCCGGATATCCTACCGATATGCAGCCACAGATTGCTGTTGCATTGGTACTTGCATCCGGAACAAGTACAGTTACAGAAAGTATTTTTGAAAACCGTTTCAAATATGCGGATGAACTGACACGTATGGGTGCATCTATTAAAGTAGAAGGAAATACAGCCATTATTGATGGTGTAGAAGGTCTTACAGGCGCAAGAGTAAGTGCGTTGGATTTACGCGCAGGGGCAGCACTTGTTATTGCCGGACTTGCAGCGGAAGGCGTTACGATTGTAGATGATATCGTATATATCCAGCGTGGATATGAAGATTTTGAAGGAAAACTTCGTTCTCTGGGTGCAGAGATTGAAAAAGTAACCAGCGAGAAAGAAATTCAGAAATTCAAATTAAGAGTTGGTTGATAAGAATATCAGGTGATGCAATCTTGAGATTGAAAGAATTGCATCACCTCTTTTTTTATTTTGACAATGAATATTGAGTATGATACACTTAATTAGATTATAACATGACATTATGGGGTAATATTTTCGAATCAGAGGTGAGTATAGTGGATAAGACAGAATACCGTATGAAGTTAGACGAGATCAACCGCCTGGTAGAAGCCCAGGATTATGAGAATGCGCTTGAGATTGTCGACTCAATTGAATGGAAAAGAGTAAAAAGTGTTCGAACCCTTTGCATGGTTGCTGATATTTATGAGGTAAATGGGGAGTTAGAAGAAAGTATGCGGTTACTCCAATTGGCATACAAGAGATCTTCTTTAGGAAAGATGATTTTATATCGTCAGGTAGAATTGGCTTTAAAGATGGGTCGTTCCAATGATGCTGTGAAGTATTATAACAAATATCTGGAAACTGCATCCAATGACACATCCAAGTATATTTTAAAATATAAGATTTGTAAGGCCCAGAATGCACCTTTGGAAGAACAGATTGCCGTATTGGAAGAATATAAAGACAGAGAATACACTGAACGCTGGGTATACGAACTTGCCAAATTATATAAAAGAGCAGATAAGAAAAACAAATGTATTGAAGTTTGTGACGATTTGATTTTGTGGTTTGGCGAAGGAAAATACGTAAAGAAAGCTATGGAAATCAAGATGTCATATGAACCGCTGACACCAGCGCAGCAGCAAAAATATGACAAGATGAAGAAAGAGAAGAAAGAAGCCAAGAAGGTAGAGGTAAAACCAGAACCGAAAGTTACTGCTGAAACAGTTGCTGGTATTTCGGCAGCAGCTATGAAAAACCTTCAGAAAGCATCTGTGATTCCAACAGTAGAACAGAAAGAAAAGACAGTTACTACTGCAGAACCACAGAAAAAAGAAGAAAAGCCAGCAGAAGAAGTAACAGGAATGGATGAAGTTGCTGCTACTACAGAACCAAAAGAGTCAGTGGTCGAAACAAAAACACCTGAACCGATTGATACAGCAAAACTTCAGGAAAAACTGGCTAAGAGTTTTCAGGAAGTACTTTCCGGAATCAACAGAAAAACGATTGGAAATGCCTTTGAAAATCTTGGAAAATCTGTAGGAACTCCAATTCAGCCAGAAACAGAAGAAGAAAATATTGAAGAATACCAGGTAGAAGACTTAGAACCAGAAGTTGTAAATGAAGCCAAAATCACAGCGGACCAAGGGGAAGCAGTTGTTCATCGTGTAGAGACAGTTGTAGAACCAGTCGAAGCAGAAGAAAAACCAGAACCAGTAGAAAATAAAGAAATTGTAAGTTTGGAAGAAATGGATTTGGAAGCATTATTTGCAGAAACATCCAAAGAACTGGCTAAGATGGCTGAGGTTGCTAAAAAGGTTCATGAAGAAACCTATGAAAATAAATCGATTAAAGAAGAAGCTTCTGAAGCAACTACAGAAGAACCTGTAGAAACAGTTGCAGAGCAAAACGAAAGTCCTGAAATGGATGCTGCAGAAGCAGCTATGGCAGCGTTTGAAGAATCTCTGATTTTGGAGATGGGAGAAATCGACAAACAGTCAGAAGAAACTATAGAGTCCGAACCAGTTTCAGAAGAATCTGAAAAAGAAGCGGAAAAAGTTGAAGAAGAAACGACAGCAGAAATCGTGGAAGAAATTCCAGAAGAATCCGCTCCAGAGGAAGAAGATTTCCTTCCAGAAATCGATATGAGCATCGTAATGGAAATCCAGAAAGAAAAAGAAGCTGGAAGTGAAGTTGCAGAAGAAGTGTCAGAACAAGAAGTAGTAGAGGAAGAAATTCCAGAAACTACAGTGAGCGAAATTGAAGGGGATGCTGAACCGGTGGAAGAAGATTTTCTTCCGGAAATCGATATGAGCATCGTAATGGAAATCCAGAAAGAAAAAGAAGCCGAATCTGAAGTTATAGAAGAAGTATCAGAACCAGAAAACGTAGAGGAAGAAAGTTCAGAATCTACAGAGGACAATCTGGTAGATGAAATGGTTGAAGAACCAATGGAAGAAAATCCTGAATTTATTGATCTGGAAGCTGAATTGTTAAATGCAATCAATGAAGCTATGCCGGAAGAAGAACCAGAAGAGTCTGTGGAAGATTTGGAAGAAAAACTTGCCGAAGCTGTAATGGAAAATGATGAAGAAATAAATGCCGAAGATGCAGCTTTCGTTGATTTGGAAGCACAGCTGTTGAGTGCAATCGGTGAAACATTGCCAGAGGAAGAATCAGCAGAAAATGTAGTTGAAGAAGAACCAGAAGATATAGAAGAAGCATTTGACGAAAATGCAGAAATACCTACAGAAGAAGCAACGGAAGAACTTTCAGAAGAATCCGCTCCAGAGGAAGAAGATTTCCTTCCGGAAATTGACATGAGTCTGGTTATGGAAATCCAGAAAGAAAAAGAAAGTGCTGAAGAAGAAACTGTCAGTGAAACAGAAGAAGAACCAGAAATAGATCTGGTAGAAAAACTGATGGCAGAAGTAGAACCTACAGCACCAGAAATTTTGCGAGAAAAAGAAACTCCAGAAGAAAAACGTTATAGAATTCTGAATGCTACACGTCCTGAAAAACTGACAGAAGAACAAAAGAGAATGTTTACTTATTTCTCAAAAGTTCCGGGTATGGATGACCAGATTCTGGACGCCATCAAAAATGTGTATGACCATGCAGATGAAAAAACATCCAGACGTGGTAATATCGCTATTATGGGTGGACATGGCACAGGAAAAACACAGTTGACAGAAAATCTTGTAAAAGCAATTTGTAAAGAATTGGGATTGGAAGCTATCAAATTTGCTAATCTGGATGCTTCGGATATGAACCAGAAAGATCCGGCAACAGTTATTGGAAAGATGGCAGGTGGATTTTTACTGATTCAGCGTGCAAGCTTTATGACGAAGGAAACCATTGAAAAATTGTCACAGGCGATGGATTTCCGTACGGACAGCATGATTTTATTTATTGAAGATGATAAAATGAATATGCGTCGTATGTTGGCTGAATATCCAGAATTTGCAGCGAAGTTTGATACAGTAATTTCCATTCCTGTATTTACAAACGATGAGCTTGTAACATTTGCAAGAACATATGCAAGAGAAAACGGATATCGTATCGATGAAATGGGTATCCTTGCTCTGTATACTTTGATTGGGGATAATCAGAGAGAAGATGAACCAATCACAGTTGGTAAAGTAAAAGATATGGTAGATGGAGCAATTCGTCGTTCCGGTGGTATTCGTTTGGGAAGAAAACTTTCGAAACGCCATACAGATGAAAACGGAAGAATTCTTTTGCACGAAAAAGATTTTGATATTTAATCACTATAGGGCATAGCATTTGGCTGTGCCCTGTTTTATAGTAAAGGAGCAGAATAAATGAGTGAAAAGAGATTACCATATTTGGGAAATCCACAGGAAACGATAGCGGTACTCAATAAATATCAGTTTACGTTTCAGAAAAAATTCGGACAGAATTTCCTGATTGATACGCATGTATTAGATAAAATCATCAATGCCGCTGGAATCACAAAAGATGATTTTGTATTGGAAATCGGACCGGGAATTGGAACGATGACACAGTATCTTGCATATGCGGCAAGAGAAGTGTGTGCAGTTGAGATTGATAAAAGTCTGATTCCTATTTTGGGAGATACACTGAAAGATTATGATAATGTAACGATTATAAATGACGATATTTTAAAAGTAGATATAGGAAAAATAGCACAGGAACACAATCAGGGAAGACCAATCAAAGTAGTTGCAAACCTTCCGTATTATATTACTACCCCGATTATCATGGGATTGTTTGAAAGTCATGTGCCGGTAGAATCCATTACGGTTATGGTACAGAAAGAGGTTGCGGATCGTATGCAGGTGGGACCTGGAACAAAAGATTATGGTGCGTTGTCTTTGGCAGTGCAGTATTACGCAGAACCTTATATTGTTGCGAATGTGCCGCCAAACTGTTTTATGCCTCGTCCAAAGGTTGGAAGTGCTGTTATTCGTTTGACACGTCACCAGCAGCCGCCTGTACAGGTCGATAATGAAAAATTATTGTTTCAGATTATCAGAGCTTCTTTTAATCAGAGAAGAAAAACGCTTGCAAATGGATTGAAAAATTATGAAGGGCTTTCTTATGGAAAAGAAACCATAGAAAATGCTATCGCAGAATGCGGATTTTCTCCTTCCGTGAGAGGTGAAGCGTTGACCTTGGAAGAATTTGCAAAATTAGCAAATGTATTAAATCGAAATGTGTAAATAACAAAAAAAGTGTGTTGACCAAACGAGGGATTTGATCAACACACTTTTATATTTTAAAAGGAAGGAGAGTCGACCGATCTACGATCGACGTATGAAAAGAAAAGTCATAAAATAAATTACTTACTTTATGGTTTATAGTATAGGAAACAAATGTGAGGAAATCATGTGCAACTTGTTAATAAAATGTGAATGATTAAAAAAAGTTTTGTGAATGAAATGACAGATATAGGAATCCTTAAGAAACCTTTTAGAGACAAAGGAGAAATAATCTGCTATAATACCTGTGAAATTAAGAAATAGATATATGAACAAATATTCTGTATATTCACAGAACAAATGTAAAAAGAAATTAAGAGAGGTAAAAATATGAAGTTTAGAAAAAGTATAGCTGCTATGTTGGCAGGTGTTATGTTATTTGGCGGAATGGCAAATGCTGTTACCGTAAAGGCGGCAGGTGAGGATACACCGTATCTGGCTTTGGGTGCAGATTTGTCTGAATCAGAAAAAGCTACCGTATTATCACTTTTGGAAGTGGATGCATCCCAGTTGGATCAGTACACGATCGTAACTGTTACTAATGCGGAGGAACATGAATATTTGGGAGAATATCTGGATGCAAGTGTAATTGGAACAAGATCGCTCTCTTCTGTAGTTGTTGAGAAAACAGAAGAAGGAAGTGGAATCCAGGTTAAAACGAGCAATATTTCTTATTGTACAACAGATATGTACCAGAATGCGTTGGCAACTGCTGGTTTACAGAATGCTGAGATTCGAGTAGCAGGTCCATTTAATATTTCCGGGACTGCCGCTTTGGTTGGTGCTATGAAGGCATATGGATCAATGACTGGTGAAACGATTGAAGCTGAAAATGCGGAAGCTGCCACAGAAGAATTGGTTATTACCAGTGAATTGGGTGAAACAATCGGTGATCAGGAAGCCGCTTCCAATCTGATTGGTGCAGTAAAAGATATTATTGTTGCCGAAGACGTTACAGATCCTGAAAAAATTGAAGCAATTATCGAAGATACTGCGGAACAGCTGGAAATTAGCCTTACAGATGAAGATATCCAGAAGATTAGAGAGTTGATGGAAAAGATTGGAAAACTTGATTTGGATGTGGATGCTCTGAAAGAACAGGTAAAAGGGTTGTACAACAAATTAGAAAATCTGGACATCGATATTTCACAGGAGCAGGTCAAAGGATTCTTTGATACTATTATGTCTTGGCTGCAGAAATTGTTGGATATGTTCCGTGGGTAAATAAGAATTGGTAAAAATAGACATAATAACGGTGAAAATTGTCGGATAATCTGTGAAAAACAACAGAAAAGAAAAATAAGAGCGAAAAAACGAGTTGTATAATACTAACAAATGTAAAAGAGAAAAATAACAAAAAAATGTGCGCATTTATGGTAAATTAACGTTATGTTCATAATTTGTTCACAAAATGATGCTATAATACAGATAGTTCCGAAAGGAATAACGAGTTGTGTATTGTAATGGGTTCATTACACATAAAATTTTTTCATAATAATAGCCCGGCTGCTGTGAAGCATCCGGGCACTCCTCATTAATAGGGACATTATAATGTTTCTATTATTTTTTTGATTTTATCTGTTTCTATTTTCTTTTTCTTTCCCTTTAATGTAAGAAGCAAGTTAGGTACTGTTAAAATTTCCTGGGCTATTTCCATCAAACGCTCGCTGGTAACGGAATCATAAGCCTGTATCCGCTGATAAATATCTGCATAATTACAATTTAAAATATGATTTTCATAAGCAAATGTCCAGTTCATATCTTCCGCGTTATCACACATCATAAGTGCATTATCTACGTAAGGTGCAGTGATACAGGATAAATTTCGTGTAAATTCTTTTTTTAGCTTATGAAGCTCCTGGATGACTACTTCGATGGCGGTTAAGACAGAGGCTTGCTGCACTTCAAAAGAAAAATGAAGATTCCCGATATTATTATATTGCTCTATGCGGGCATCATGGCTGTATATGAGACCTCTTTTTTCGGAAAGTTCCTGATAGATCATACCGGATTGACCTGCGAATAAAATATCGTAGAACAGGTCGATCTCGGCTTGTGTGTATTTGGATGTGTCCACATCGAAGGAAAAACGAATGTAGTAAATATCATTTTTCTTGATCTCAATTTGTCCGTTTCTGCGGAAAAAATTATTTGGAACTGGTGCAATATTGGTCCGCTCAGATTCCGAGGAAGCTAATTGATATTTTTCTGCATAATTGCAAAGAATAGAAATATGTTCCTGTCCAATAGCGCCTGTCAGATAGAAAAATATATGGTCGGTAGTATACATTTCTTTGTGAGCTTGAGAAAGTTTGCGCTTTCCCATTTTGTTTAGATATTTTTTCTTTCCGGCAATTGGATTTTTTAGTGTGGTATCTTTCCACACAATTTGATCTGTGAAATAGTCCAGTGTGGATTTGTCATCGTATTCACGAATCTCGGCTTTCACACGCTGTCGTTCCATATCAAGTTCTTCTTTGGAGAGTACCAGAGGATGCATCACCATGGTTAATATTTCGGCCGCCTGATTAAAATATTTGAGAGAGCCGGTAATGGAAAATTGTACAAATTCTTTGTAGGTTGTGGCATTAAAGGAAAGTCCATGGCTATCCAGATATTCGTACAGATGATGCTCCATGATATGATCAATATTTCGGAAGGCAATGTGTTCCATAAAATGTGTAATTCCACTGGTATCTTCTGTTTCGTATAAACATCCTGCCTTCACATAAAGTGCAATACAAAAACTGTGAAGATGTTCATTTGGATAGGTATAAATTTGAATTCCATTTCTGGTCTGAAAAGTTTGTTCCATTTATGAGTCTCCTATAAATTCGATGGGGATATTGTAGCATACAAAAATAAATTATTCTATGTATTGTAAAAGAAGTTATGGAAAATTTACAGTAGTTTTATAGTTGCAGCATGGTATTTTATGGGATGAAATATAGCGATACAGAATGGAGTGTAACTAAGTCACGAAAGAATCTTTTGCATTTTAAAGGATTGTTTTCTATACTATTAGTAAAGTAAATATGTTTATCGAATACATTTTGAATGTTGATGTATTAATCAAATATGAAAATATAAAAATTAGTGAATCGTTGATGTTAGGAGGGTTTGGGTATGAAAAACGTCGTAATTATTGGAAGCGGACCAGCGGGGTTGTCAGCTGCATTATATATTTTGCGTGCGGGATTTTCTGTAACAGTTGTAGGAAAAGATAATGGTGCACTGGAAAAAGCAGAAAGTATACAAAATTATTTTGGTCTGGAAAAACCGATAACCGGAAATGAACTGGTAGAAATCGGAAAGCGCCAGGTTCTGGATTTGGGCGGAGAAATTGTACAGGATGAAGTTGTGGGAATTACATGGGATGGCGATTATACCATTTACGGTGTAAAAGAAAAATGGCAGGCAAGAGCAATTATTCTTACGACAGGAGCTTCGCGCCGCAAAAATAAAATAAAAAATCTTGAAAAACTGGAAGGATACGGTGTGAGTTATTGCGCTGTGTGTGATGCCTTTCTGTATCGTGGACGTCAGGTTGCAGTTCTTGGAAATAGTGAGTATGCTTTGCATGAAGTGAATGAACTTTTGCCAATTGTGGGCGGCGTAACGCTTTTGACAAATGGATTGGAACCAGAAGTGGAATTTCCGGCAGAAGTTGAGATGATCAAGGAGAAAATCAGCGAGCTGGAAGGAGAACAATTTTTAGAAGCTATCCGTTTTGAAGACGGAAGTTCTCTGGAAGTGCCATGTATGTTTGTCGCGTTGGGAACTGCAAAAGGAAGTGATCTGGCGCGTAAGTTGGGAATCCAGATTGAAGACAATCGAATTGTTGTCAATGAACAGATGGATACTGGTTTACCAGGGGTATTTGCGGCAGGAGATTGTATCGGTGGAATTTTACAGGTATCCGTTGCGGTTGGGGAAGGTGCGAAGGCGGCACTTTCTTGCATAAGATATTTACGGGCGCTGTAGTTTGGAAATATTATATGGTTTTTGGGAATGCGACCACAAGCTTGTTTGAGGGCTTGTGGTTGTTTTTGTGTGAACGTATCATTTTAATCTGGTTGCGTGGACTTATATTGTATTTTCAGATGTTTTTGTCCGATTTATTGGTGGGTATCTGTGCAGAACGGACATATTGAAATTTACTTGATAATTTTGCCCATTGTATTGGCGAGTATCGGGAGAACGGACTTATACAATTTTTTTGGCAAATTTTGCCCGTGAATTTCATAGTATTACCGAAAGTTTGGACGTATGGAGTATTTTCTCTTTATTTTGCCCTTATATAGTGCAGAAATCGGGCAAAATTTGGTGGATTGAAGTGCATGAGTCCAAAATATTCTTTAAAATGTGAATGTATGGGCAAGATGAAAAAGAAAAATCATATGCGTCCAATTTTACGTGCTTTCTTCTAAAATTGCGGGCAAGATATGTGAAAAAAACCTATGAGTCCAAGGGCGTTGGGTAAAATGCATCCCCATGAAAGGACATGGCATTATCACTTTTGCACGCACTATCAAAAGTGTAAAAGCTCTTTAAAATTTAAATGAATAAATTTTAGAAATTAAGTTGACAAAATCAACGAGTTCTGCTATATTGAAATCAGTAGCAATTACTATTATTAAGAAAGCAAAAACATTAAGATATAAGAAAAGGAGAAAAAACTATGAAGAAATTTGTATGCAGCGTATGTGGATATGTACATGAAGGAAATGAAGCACCAGAAAAATGTCCAGTATGTAAGGTGCCAGCAGAAAAGTTCATTGAACAGGGCGAAGAAAAAGTATGGGCAGCAGAACATATCGTGGGAGTAGCACAGGGAGCACCAGAAGACATCATGGCAGACCTGAGAGCAAACTTTGAAGGAGAATGCTCCGAAGTAGGAATGTACCTGGCAATGGCAAGAGTAGCACACAGAGAAGGTTATCCAGAAATCGGACTGTACTGG
>JAXJUX010000149.1:0-2180 GCA_036308845.1 Ruminococcus sp. | reverse complement strand
GCAACAGTTATGTCTTTTTCTCGTATCCATTTTTCTTTCATTTAGATAATATTTACTTTTCAAAGTCCATTGCCAGCGTTGCTGGCTATAATCACTCAGGATTCCGAGAGATTATAATAATTATCTCTCGGAATCTTTAAGCCAGTAAATATAAGGCTTTCAGATTCCCTTTTTATAAAAATCCCCCACTTTTTTGTCAAAAATCTCTTGACAAATCCATCGAAAAATGCGGCGCTACGCGCCCTTGATCAAAAGTACATTTTTCGATTGGAGGCGATTTTTTGTTACCTGTAAATTCTGGCGGTCATGCCGCCTATCAGAACTTTGTTACTGAAAATCTTCGTAAATATTATCCGAATCCAAATGCTATTCCTCGTTCCACCTGGGATATCATTGAACGTTTCTGGCATCTTGACCTTTCTTATACAGATGAATTACTTCGCAGCAAATATTCTGTTTTTGGTCCTAAACCAAGAACTCCTTCCTGTATGCAGCGTTCCTATATGCTGTCCATTGATTTTAAAGTAGATTCCATTACTGACTGGGCTGCTCAACTGAAAATCAATCCTCTTTATGCCATTCTTAGCGGGTTTGACTTCGGCGATACCCCTGGTATTGGTACATTCTATGACTTTTTTGACAGACTGTGGGATTCTGATGAGGATAATCTTTCTCCCCACGAACATCCTCTCAAAAAGAAAAAAGTCAAAAAACCGAATTCCAAAGGTACGAAAGCGGAATCCATTGAAAAAGTTACTGTGGCTGAGCTTCTTCCTCAATTGGAAAGCACAGCATTTTGTTTGGAGGAACAGCCATATGCCTCTTTGTTCAAAATTTACAGACACGAATTCCTTGATATTTCCGTCTCCAAAGATCTGATACATCCGGATTCACTTGCTGTAGCAGGTGATGGAACACCTGTTGTCACTTCACACAGAGAACGTAAAAAGCGTATCTGCAACTGTAAAGAAAAAGGGATTACTGACTGCGATTGCGATCGCTATTATTCTCAGCCTGACTGTGACATCGGTTGGGATTCTTCCAATGACCGTTGGTATCATGGTTATGACCTGTACATGCTCGTGGATTCACAAAGTGATCTTCCCGTGTTTCCTCTCTTTTCCTGTGCATCCAAACACGATTCCCATGGATTTTTACATACATTTTTCAGAATGAAATCCTTTCTTCCTGACTATACCGTTTCTAAGGTGCTCTTAGATTCTGCACATGATGCAATGCCTTACTACCAGTACTTCAAACGTGAAGGAATAACACCTTTTATCGATTTGAATTGGAAATGCGGCAGACCTCCTGTTTATAAAAATGATTTTACGGTTGGCAAGGATGGGGTTCCAATTTGTCCCGCTGGACACCGCATGCGGCGAGATGGTATTGAAGCCGCAAAGGGTCGAATGAAATTCAAATGTCCGAAAATGTGTAGAAAAAACGGCTGTCTTTCCTGCACTTGTGAAACACCATGTTCCGATGCAAAGTACGGACGAACAGTCCACTTGGTTATAAACGATAATCCTCGATTATTTAACAATCCGCCAAGAAGCAGTAAAGAATGGAAAAACGAATACAATGCAAGAACTTCTGTAGAACGTTCAAACAAACGCGAGAAAATAGACTTTAAATTAGAAAGCGGCAGACACCGCTCTACTAAGATGTGGTACTGCCGCCTTTATCACATCCTAATGTTACAGCATCTGGATGCATGGGATCTGCCAAACGAATCTCCCCTGAGAAAGTTGATTCAACACACGGCATAATCCTATGAACTATTATACACCTTTTTCAGGCATAGCAACAGTTATGTCTTTTTCTCGTATCCATTTTTCTTTCATTTAGATAATATTTACTTTTCAAAGTCCATTGCCAGCGTTGCTGGCTATAATCACTCAGGATTCCGAGAGATTATCGTTCTATATGCTGTTTTCGTTTTATTTGTCTCAAATTTCATACTTTTTTTTCTATTTTACTCCCAAACACCTCTCATTTCCACCATAAAAAGGGAAACTCTGCCTTATTTAGTATTCCTGGCCCAATATTTTTTTCCTAATGGTTTACATTTTTGCCAAAATGTATTAGAATTCAACTATATGTACATTTTTATATATAAATTAGGAGGAAATTTAGAAATGAACATTTCATCATTGCAGAAAGCCAGATATGAGTAT
>JAXJUX010000148.1:0-4677 GCA_036308845.1 Ruminococcus sp. | reverse complement strand
TGTTCCGATCAGTGGATCTTTTTATATGAGGAAGAAAATGAACAGACTGCATTTGGCGATAAGACAATGGATTACCAAATAAAAATGAAAGAAAATATTCGTTTGAAAGACGTACATCATTTATGGGAAAATTATCAGAGACTACTGGGGCAGATTCGGAAAGAATCGATGGATTCACAAATGTATGTGAAGTTTATCTTTTCAGAAGTGGTAAAAGACATGTATGATGCCATGGGTATTTCTGGTGCGGATCATTTGATTCATGCAGTGGAATCTATTTATCAGGCAGGAAATATAAAAACGATATGTGAAGTTGTGGAAAACATCATTCAGGAATTTGAAAATTATTGCCTGAAAACAGAAAATGGAACACGAAAAGACGTGGAACAGGTAAAGACGTATATCAACTATCATGTAAATGAAAATCTGAGTATTGATAGACTTGCAGAAAAAGTATATTTATCACAGGGATATTTGAGCTACATATTTAAGAAAGAAACTGGAATGAACCTGAGTCGTTATATTAAATCTGTTCGTATGGAGAAAGCAAAAGAATTATTAAAGAATACAAATATGAAGATTGTACAGATATGTGAAAAAGTCGGATTTTCCAGTGTTTCTTATTTTTGTCAGAGCTTTCGCGAGTATTGTGGAGTAAGCCCTGAAAAATACAGAAAAGGAGATTCTGTGGATGGGGATTTTGATGAATAAATTAAGAAGTTATTTCAGAAATTCAAAATATCGCAGCAAGTTAAATGTTTTTTTTCTGCTGATTGGATTGATTCCTCTATTAGTAACGAGTATATTTGTCATTTTTCGATTTTATCGGATTTTGACCGATCAGGCGTATGAATCGATGGAGGTATCCTTGCATCAGGCGTGTGATACTATTAATAGACAGGTAGATATTTATGACAATTTGCTGAATTATACCGTTTTTGACCAAAGTCTGCAAAGTGTATTGGAGAAACCACAGACCCAGAAGTATGAAACATATAAAGCATATGTAGAGACGATTGATCCTGTGTTAACGGCACCGAAATTTTATCATGACAGTATTGTGCAGATGACGATATACTCCAACAATATTCAGGTGGAACATGATTTGACATTGGCTCCACTAAGTAAGATTGAGGGAGAAGAATGGTTTTCGGAGCTGGAAAAAACATCAGAAACTATTTGGGTATGGCCGGATGATACAAAAAATCAGTTATTGGCAATTCGCTGTTTTCCGGGATATCGTGACACAAAAGCTTATTTGGGAATGTATTGTGATTTGAATTTCCTGAAAGAAGCATTAAATTCCTTCCAGAAAGAAGGTGCCGGAATTTGTCTGGTGGATTCTGAAAATCAGATTATTTATACAAGAACAACAAATAACAGCAGAAGCTCAGTAAAAGATATTACGGAAATTGAAAATACATATTCCTATAGGAAACGAGACTTGGATAAAGTACCGTTAAGTGTATATATTTATACGGAAAATTCTGTTATTTACGAGGAATTTTGGCATATCATGACGGTCATGGCAACAATTATTTTCCTGTGTTTGATTGCTATTATTGTGTTTGGCAGATTGATCAGCAAACATTTGGTGAAGCGAATCGAACAGTTGACGGTTTGTGTCAATCAGGTAGACTCAGGTAAAATGGAGTTGGATATTCAGGATGATACGCAGGATGAGATTGGTGTATTGATACGAAGTTTTCATAAGATGTTAGAGCAGATTCAAAAATTGATCCGGGAGGTTTATGAAAATAAAATCACACATCAGAAGCTGGAAATGAAAGCGTTGCAGGCACAGATCAATCCGCACTTTCTTTATAATACATTGTCTATTATTAACTGGAAAGCGATTATGGCGGGAGAAGAAGATATTAGTACCATTACATTGGCATTGTCGGATTATTACAGGACCACATTGAATAAAGGAGATACCTTTATTTCGGTCAGCGGCGAGATTCGCAATATCAAATCTTATCTGGATATCCAGTTGATTATGCATGATTATGGCTTTGAAGTAGAATACCAGATTGCACCAACGGTGGAACAGTATAAAATGCCGAAATTGATTTTGCAGCCGCTGGTAGAAAATTCTCTGGAGCATGGATTGGATGTGAAAGAGGATGGGGATAAGAAAATCTGGCTGATCTGCGAAGAATCGGAAGAATATTTGATTTGGACGGTCCGTGACAATGGTGTGGGAATGGATGAAGATCATATTGAAAATCTCGCTAGAACACATGTAACCGGATACGGAATTAAAAACATCAATGAACGATTAAATTTGTTGTATGGAGAGCAATCCAAACTGCAGGTAAAAAGTAAAGTGGGAGAAGGTACAGAGATTATCATACACATCCCGAAAGATGGAACGAGTGAAGAAAGAGGAGTGTTGGATGAAAAATAGAAAAGGATATATGTTTGGTGCGTTTGCTTTATGTATGCTTCTTCTTGCAGCATGCAGTAATTCTGACAAGCCAGAGGACGAAGCAGATGTATCTGCAGTGGAGTCTTCCAGCGGCGTAGGAACAGAGGCTGCATGGGAAGTTGCGAGCACGACACCGTTGGGGAAATATCCAGAGCTGGTTACGTATACCCTGGGAAAGATTACTGCTGAAAATAATTCCAATATGCCGGGCGGCGATACGTATGAAGATAATAATTACACGCGGTATATCCGGGAACTCTTAAATGTGCAGAATGTGGATACGATTGAAGGTCAGGGACACAATCAATATGAACAGGTAGAAATGATGGCTGTACAGGAAGGAAAAATCCCTGACATTATGGTTGTTACCAGCAAAGATATTTTGGATACGCTGGTAGAACAGGATCTGATTGCTGATTTGACGGAAGTTTATGAGAATTGTACCAGTGGTCGCATCAAAGATATGTATGCCAGTTATGGGGAAGACAAAATGGGTGTGGTTACCTATGATGGAAAACTGATGGCATTTCCGGAAACAGAGGTTTACACAGGACCGGCACTTTTGTGGCTGCGAAAAGACTGGATGGATGAGTTGGGTCTGGAAGAACCGGAAACACTGGAAGATGCTATGGAAGTTATCCGTATGTTTGTCAGGGAAAACCCGGGAAATGCCGAAAGTGGAAATGTAGGATTGGTCTTTGATCCGACCATGACAGGAAAATCGGATCAATGTTTTTCTCTGGAACCGATTTTCGATTATTATCATGCGTATCCGCAAAAATGGATTCAGAATGAAGATGGAGAAATGGTATATGGTTCTGTGACAGAAGAAACGAAAACTGCGCTGGAAAAGCTGCATGAGTGGTATGAAGATGGTATTTTAGATCATGATTTCATGCTTCGGAATGCAAATAATTTGCCTGCTTTGCTGGAAAATGGACAAAGCGGCGCATTTTTTGGATGGTGGTGGGCACCGAATAACCCGTTATCATCCATTGAACAGAATGGAGCTGAGTGGAAACCATATCTATTTACGGACGAAGAGGAAAGTGTAAGCACTGCAATTTCCTATGGTCGTCATTATTGTATCGTGGCAAGAAAAGGATTTGAGCATCCGGAAATCATTCCGAAAGTGTTGTCTGCGTTGTTTGATTATGCCCGCTATGATGGAAAAGAAGAAGCGGAGGAAGTTGGACAGTATCTGGGAATGAACGTAGACCCTACGGCAACGCCGTTTGTTATTAATATTGATTACAGTGATGCGATTTTCCGTGTATCGGCGAATATTCAAAGCGTGATGGATGGAAAAATGGAATATTCTAATCTGACAGTTTTGGAACAGGGCTATTATAATAGTTGTCAGGAATATCTGAATTCCTATCAAAATTCCACCAACTGGCAATGGGCGGCCTATACGTCCAGAATCACAGCGGTTTCTCAATTGGCGCAGGCGGATATTCATTATGTGAATGAGGGATATACACAGCAATTCGATCAGCTGACCAGCGACGATTTGCTTTCCAAAGAAGAAGCAGAGTTTATTACGATTGTGATTGGAGAACAGCCGATTGCACATTTTGACACATTTGTGGAAGAATGGTATGAAAATGGCGGAAATGAACTGACAATTGCGGCAAATAACATAAAAAATTCTTAACAGTTTGGCTTATGCCAAACTGTTTTCTATTTATAGATTATTATAAATGAAAATCTTGAAAAATTAGTATGTATCGTAAAATGTTGATATATTCATAAAAAATGGAAAATGCTAAAATGCAAGCATCAAAGGAACGAAGAAGTTTGAAAAGAAAAAGGAGGATTTTTTATGAGAAACAAAAAACGTTGGCTTGCATTATCATTAGCAGCAGTAATGTCCGTAAGTATGTTTGCTGGATGCGGAAGTTCTGAAGAGAAAACAACAGATACGGAAGAAAAAACAGAAGATGTTGCAGACGAAAGCGGTGATGATGCAGCAGAAGAAACTGCAGGAACTGGTAAAGTTTATTATTTGAACTTTAAACCAGAACAGGGAGATCAGTGGGTAGAACTGGCTGAAATTTACACAGAAGAAACAGGCGTGGAAGTAGAAGTACAGACAGCAGCATCAGGAACCTACGAATCTACTTTGAAAGCAGAAATGGCAAAAGATGAAGCACCTACCTTGTTCCAGGTAAATGGACCTGTAGGATTGGCTTCCTGGAGAGATTATTGCTACGATTTATCTGACAGTCAGGTATATGCAGATT
>JAXJUX010000147.1:0-9368 GCA_036308845.1 Ruminococcus sp. | reverse complement strand
TTGTAATTGTCATTTGCTAATTTTTGAAATTCCTGATAATATTCTCCAAATGTATCAAAGGCATCCATTGTAAACACAAACGCAGCTTTATTGTCTTTATTTTTCATCATTTTCAAAAGACGATTGACAAATTCTTTCTCACGACTTCGGTCAACATCTCGATACATTACTTTTTCCTGAGTATCTGAAGCAGAAGTTTTCTTCAAAAAAGTGAAAAAACCTTTTTCTTCATAAGCTTCATATGCCTCACAGGCTGCCATGTCCCCAAATGTAATATGATATTGTTTATCCGACACATTGACGAAATATACGGTTTTATATCCCTTTTCTTTTAATTCATAATACAGATTCTGCGACAGATTCAGGCAGATAAGCCCCTCTTTGAAATATCTGTCTTCATTTGCAAATGTAAAATGAATCAGCCCATTTTCGGACTTAAATCTATCATTCATGACACCCCTCCATCATCGTCTTTTGTATCTTTCACTTCTAAATTTTATCCTTTTATTATACCAAACCTTATAAATAGTAACCAGTATAATATGTGAATCTTATCATTTTTACTTACTCATTTACCAAAAGTGTTACAATCTGATCGCCTCGGACCACCTTACACCCCGGCTTCAAGATTCCTTTTTGTTTCAAATATAATTTCGTTCCCGATTGAATCGGCTGTTTGAGCTGATATTCCATAACACCTTCCAACGTATCAATAAAAACCGTCCCCCCGTATCGCGCAATATAAGGCTCTATGGTTTCCGTTGAGTAGATATCACTGCCTTTTCTTTTGAATTTCTCATTTTCTTCGATGTAAATACTCACGAACAGGCTTCCGGCTTCTCCATCCCCCAGTCCCGGTTTCCCCTGTCTTTTAAATTCCACTTCGTATCCATCTTCAATCCCTGCTGGTATCGGAATCTTGATTTGCTTATCCTGAATGGTCACTTCTTTTTCTACACCAGTCACTGCCTCCATAAAAGAAATGGTCACAGATGTGCGGATATCTTCTCCACGCTTGCCTTTCTTTTTATAGAAGGTAACATAATGATCGCCACGCAATCCATCTTTTTTCAGCATCGGAACACCTTTTGCATCCAGACGAATCTGCATACCATCCTTCATATCTTTCGGAATGTTGTACCCCATCAGACCATCAATGGTATCTATCAGCACATAACCTCCATCTCGTGCAATATCATATTCGATTTCTTCTCTTGAATAAATGTCCATTCCTCTTCGCACAAATTTTGCATGTGAACCAACATGCACCTGCACACGTAAATCTCCATATTTCCCATCATTTTTTCCTGGCTCACCATACCCCTTTACACGAACCACACAACCTTCGTCCACTCCGGCAGGGATTTTCAGAAGAATTCGTTTTTCTTTTCCATTTCTTTGATAACAAATCTTTTTTTCTTTTCCGTGAACCGCTTCTTCAAATGTGATATCGAAAGAAACCTCGATATCTTTTCCATCTTCTGGTTCTTCCCATTGATATCCGTCTTCTGGAATCTTACATATCGTATAATATTTTATAATATCCAACGATTCTTTTGCTGCTTCAAGTTTCATTGTATCTCCTGTTATCTTTACTTCCCCGTTTTAAATACATGTTTTACCACATTTTCTTCTAACAACTTCATCATTTAGCTGCTATTCTGCTCCAAATATATTATTGACTACGCGGGAAACCGTCTCAAAAAATGTCTGCACTGCAACAAAAATTTCTGAATCCATCATTTCATTTACGCTGAGCATTTCCCCTTCCATTGCTTCCAACTGTGCCCCTTTGGATAATGTAATTTCTGATGTTTCTTCTGTCTTTTCTCCGTTTACATATTTCTCATCCACTGTAATTTTCATGGAATCTTCGGTATTTATAAGAGTTCCCACACGAGATTCTCCATCTTTTGCATAAGTATAATTCCCTGTAGATACATCATACGTAAAACTTTTCACACCATTCAACGTATCTGTGATTGTCGCAGATTCCATGGAACCCGCGGTACTTCCTTCCATTTTCCAGATCAACTGTCCATTTTCTGTGATTGTCATATTCTGCATTCTGGTCGCACCGCCCTGCAGCGCAATTTCAATCGAAAAACTTTCCGCTATATCATTCACTTTGATGCAGGCAATCTGGTCTTTGTAAATATAAAATGTCATATGTAAATCGGATATATTTCCATATTTTTCTTTCCATTTGCTGAAATGAAATTCTTCATCCAGACCATAATTTTCTTTCAGGATTCGTTCTGCCTGATCAATCAAAAGCCACAGATCAGAACCTCTGACAACCGTCTTATATCCTCTGCACTCTATAGTTTCTCCATCCACATAACATTCTGTCTTATCCGCACGTTCAAATTCCAGACTACTCCACATATTCCATGCCGCCGTTGCAATTTCTCCCAATGTTGTCTCAAAGGTACTTCTGTAAAAATACGAATAAATTTCTTCGCTCAAACCATTCAAAAATTCTGTCGCAGGATCCGATTCCGCCATAGACTCCTGTATCTGTTTTGTTGTCTCATCCGTTCCCTCTGTGATTCCAGCAGCTTCCTGTAAATCTTCCATATAATCATATACGATAATTTTGTCTGTCACTTCCGGAATCGCTATTTTTACATACTGTTGGTCAAGTGACACCGTATACTGCAGATCCACCTCTTTCTGCACCAAAAGCAGATTGACCAGATAATGAATCTTCTGTGTCAACTGTTTTTCGTCCGGAGTAACAGCAAGCTGTGTTGTTCTGTTGTGTTCTCCGTTTGTTTCTGTCATATTGACAGTAAATTCATCTTCTGAAAGAATGGTTAAACCTTTCAATGCTTTCACCATTTCTCCCTGGTCAACAATCGTGTTCGCAGCCGCCAGAAATACTTTATCCGATGGTTTCATGAGAAGTCCACTTTTGATGGCAAACAAAATACCCCCAGCAATTATAAGCAATGTAAAAATAACACCCACTACTTTCTTCATAATGTTACCTCCCGACACACAAACATATATAGTTCATTATATCAATAAGTGGGGATTATAGCAAATATAAATAAAATCATTACCACCAGCTTAGCTGGTGGTTTGCTCTGCGGCTATAAGCCGCTGTTCCCAGCTGAACCTAAAGGCTCATCGAAAAACATATGCCTTCTGCATATATTGCTCCGCTGCTCTCCGAGCAAATGGTCTCTTATTATTTTTATGAACCCACTTCTTGCTACATTGTGGTATACTATAGTTATCCATCTTGGATATGCTCCCGCAAGCTTTTATATGGTTGGCGAACCTATATATTATTACTTACGGGAGCTTACTTATAGCTAAAGCCATTTGGGAACACACCTGCATAGCAGGTGGTTTATTTTTTCTGTTTATACAAAGAAAAGCGCATCACGAATTTGTGATGCGCTTCTATGATTTTTAAATTTTTATCTTATAAGAACACATATTTCAGCACAAACAGAACTGCCAGGATGTACATCAAAGGTGTAACTTTCTTAGCTTTTCCTGTTGCTGCCTGCAATACTACGTAAGAGATAACTCCGATACAGATTCCTTCGGAGATGCTGTAGAACAGTGGCATTGCAATGATGCACAGATATGCTGGGATTGCTTCTGTCAGGTTATTATCTGCAAAGCTCAATTCAACAACAGATTCAAACATCAAGAATCCAACAAAAATCAATGCTGGAGCTGTTGCAAAGGAAGGAATTGCTGTAAACAGTGGTGCAAAGAATGTTGCCAGCAGGAACAATACTGCTGTTGTAATTGCTGTCAGACCTGTACGTCCACCTACTGCAACACCTGCAGAAGACTCTACGAATGTTGTTGTTGTAGAAGTTCCCAGTACAGCACCTGCGGATGTAGCGATAGCATCAGACAACAGCGCTGGTTTGATACGTGGAAGACGGCCATTTTCATCCAACATATTTGCTTTTGTACTTACACCGATCAGTGTTCCCAGTGTGTCAAACAAGTCAACAAACAGGAAAGAGAACACAACAACGATAAAATTGAATACACCAACAGAACTGAAATCTACATTAAAACACTGTCCAAATGTTTTTCCTAAGGATGTAAAGTCAGCACTGATAATTCCAGTTGGGAACATGCTGTAAGCTCCGGCTTCTGGAGTTGGAACATAGATTCCAAGAAGCTGACAGATCATACCAAGCCCCCATGTAACGATGATACCAATTAAAATAGCACCTTTTACCTGACGGATGTAAAGAACTGCAGTTACCAAAAGTCCGATGACTGCCAACAATGCACAGATACCTGTAGTATTGAAGTTTTCTGTAAAGCTTGTAATTGTAACCAGTGTAGAAGAATCTACACTCAGTCCTGCATTCTGCAGACCGATAAATGCGATAAACAAACCAATACCAACGGATACACCTTTTTTCAGTGTCAGTGGAATGGCATTAAAGATCGCTTCACGTACATTTGTAAGAGACAGAGCGATAAAGATAAGACCTTCTACAAATACTGCAAAAAGAGCAACCTGCCAGGAAATTCCCTGACCCAATACAACCGTATATGCCAGATATGCATTCAGACCCATACCTGCAGACAGAGCAAATGGCATATTTGCCATGAAAGCCATACAAGCAGTTCCAATAAAGGAAGCCAGACATGTAGCGATCAATACCGCATTTGCATCCATCCCTGCTTCACTGAGAATGCTTGGGTTTACAGCCAGGATATACGCCATTGTCATAAATGTTGTAATACCAGCGACAATCTCAGTTTTTACAGTTGTGTTGTTTTCTTTCAAATGAAACAATTTTTCCAACATGATAAATCTCCTTATTTAATTTTTGCGTTAACAACCACATTCTAATGATAATCCGACAAAAAAACAAGTTTTTTTCATTTTTTTACTTATTAGTTTTATTTATAATTTATAAATCGTTCTTATTTCCTTTTATTACCATTTCTTATATATTTCCTGCATTTTCCTGTTGCATTTAGTCGCATATTCCTGTATATTCTAATCGTTTAGGCAATTTTATTTAAAATAGAACAGGGGGAAAGAGAAATTATGAAGAAAACGAATGACAACAGTAAACTTGCCATCCAAATGCTTGCTGCTATGGTTTCCGGTATTCTCGTAGGACTCATTTTTATGGCTATCAGAGAAAATCTCGGTGCAGACAGTTCTGTATGGGCAACCATCAACAGTTTATTATTCCAGGATATCACTGCAGAAGGCGGCGAAAGTGCTCTCGGTATTTTCTATATCTGCGGACAGTTATTTATCCGCGCTCTACAATTGATCATCGTTCCTATGGTATTTTCTTCCGTAGTAATGGCTATCAGCGAAATCCGTGAAGCTTCTACTTTAGGTCGTGTATCCGCAAAAACAATGGGTTGGTTCATGCTGACAAGCTGTATCGCTCTGATTTTTGCCGGTACCATCGCAATGATTTGTTTCAAAGCAGGTCTTTTCAATGTAACCATCGAAGGAATTTCCGGTACAGAAGGTACTACAGGTTCCAATCCACTGCAGGTAATTCTGAACATCGTTCCATCCAACATCGGTGCTGTATTCAGTGTTAACAACTCCGTTTTGAGTGTTGTATTTATCGCCGTTGTTGTTGGTTTGGGCTTAAATGCTTTGAATATCGGTAAAGAAAGCACCATTTATGGTCTGTGCAATGAAATCAGCAAAATCATCGTTGTTTTCCTGAATTTTGTTGTTAAGAAATTCGGTCCAATTGCTATCTTCATGCTGCTTAGCAGAACCTTTGCAACTTACGGCATTGATTATTTAAAACCGGCTTTGGTTTACTTCATACTGTGTATTCTTTTACTGTTTGCTTACCTTTTTATTGGATATCCAATTTATATTGGTGTTATTAACAAACTGAATCCTGTTATCTTTATAAAGAAAATGTTCAAAGTTATCATCTTTGGTTTTTCCACTTCATCCAGTGCAGCTACACTGCCACTGAATCTGGATACCAATACCAAAGAACTGGGTGTTGATCATCAGATTGCATCTTTCGTTCTTCCACTGGGTATGACCATTAACATGGACGGAACTGCTATCATGCAGGTCGTTGCTACCCTGTTTATCGCAGGCTGCGGTGGATATGATGTTTCCGTATTCCAGTTAGTCATCATTATGATTCTTGCACTGATTGCCAGCATGGGAACACCTGCAGCACCAGGAGCCGGAGCAGTTATCCTATTTACGATCCTTTCCGGTGTTGGTTTCACAGGCGAACAGGCATTGATCGCATATTCTCTGATTCTTGCAATCAATCGCCCAATCGAAATGCTGGTAACTTCTCTGAACTGTGTAGGTGACTCCGTTGCCTGTATCGCAGTAGCAAAGAGCGAAGGCAAATTTGATGAAAATGTTTATAACAACAAATAATCTTTGACAAATCATAAAAATACCGCCAAGGAATTTCCATTCCTTAGCGGTATTTTTTCTACTCCAATTCCACGATTTCATGATACAAATCTGCATATCTTCCATTTGCCGCCAACAGTTCATCGTGGTCTCCGCGCTCTATAATGCGGCCATTTTCCAATACCATAATCGCATTGGATTTGCGAACTGTAGACAGACGATGTGCGATAACAAAGGTCGTACGATTTTCCATAAGTGCATCCATTCCTTCTTCAATGTGCCGCTCCGTTCTGGTATCGACAGAACTGGTCGCTTCGTCCAGAATCAGAATCGGTGCTTTGGAAATCGCCGCACGGGCAATGTTGAGAAGCTGACGCTGTCCCTGCGAAAGATTCGCGCCATCGTGTTCCAGAATCGTATCATATCCATTTTCCAATTGTTCAATAAAGTAATGAGCTGATGCAATTTTAGCTGCTTCCACCACTTCTTCATCCGTAGCATCTAATCGGCCATATCGGATATTTTCACGAACCGTTCCCGTAAACAAATGGGTATCCTGCAAAACCATAGCAATATTGGAACGCAGGAAATGGCGGTTAATCTTATTGATATCCACATCGTCAATGGTAATTTTCCCTTCCTGTATATCGTAAAAACGGGACAACAGATTGGTCACGGTTGTTTTTCCGGCACCGGTAGAACCTACGAAGGCAATTTTCTGTCCCGGTTTTGCGTAAAGGGAAATGTCATGCAGTACCGTCACATCCGGTGTATATCCAAAGTTCACGTGATCCAGAACCACATGACCTGTAATCTTTTCCATGAAAACAGTCTGTTCATCCTCTGGTTCTTCTTCGGCATCCAACACTTCAAACACACGCTCCGCTCCCGCCAAGGCAGCAAAAACGGTATTCATCTGCATGGAAACTTCATTGATCGGACGATTAAACTGTCTGGTATAATTCAATGATACCGTCAGACCGCCCACATCAAATTTTCCAAGTGCCACCAGTACACCACCCACGCAGGCAGAAATGGCATAAATCATATTGCAGAACTGGTGGGTCACAGGTCCCATGATACCGGCACGAAACTGCGCTGTTTCCTGTGCCTTACAAAGCTTATCATTCAGGTAGGAAAATTCGTCACTGGCAATCTCTTCGTGATTAAACACTTTCACTACTTTCTGACCGGAAATCGTCTCTTCGGTAAATCCATTGAGCATCCCCAGATTTTTCTGCTGTTCTCTGTAGGATTTGCGCCCTTTTTTCATAATGGTCTTACTCAAAAAAGTCAAAATCGGTGTGGCAATAATCGTAATAGCCCCCAACAACGGACTGGTATAAATCATCAAAATAATAGTTCCCACAATTGTGATCGCACCGGAAATAATCTGTACCAGAGTCGTGTTTAACATTTCACCGATCGTATCTACATCGTTGGTAAAACGCGACATGATATCCCCTGTGGCATGGGTATCAAAATAACGAACCGGCATATTCTGCAGTTTCGCAAAAAGTTCTTCTCTCATGCGTACCAGCATACGCTGAGAAGCCTGCAGCATCAGCCTTTGCTGCAGCCATTGCGTAAATACAGAAATTCCATACACGACTGCCAGAAGTCCCAGCCACACAGCCAAGCCTTGCAATCGCTTGCTGAAATCCTGTTCTGCCGCGTCATAATATATGAATTTATTGATGATCGGACGAAGCAGATAAGACGCCGCCAGAGAAGAAATCGTATAAATGATAGAGCTGGTGATTGCCGCTGTGATCAACATCCTTTCGTGTCCGATATATTTCATCAAACGCACGATAGAATTTTTCAGATTCTGTGGTTTACCGGAAGCTGCCAGCGCACGGCCACGACCGGCATTGTGCCCAAATTCCATGGTCTTTTTCTCTGCTGCGGCTTTTGATCCGCTGTATTTTGCCTCGATACGGGCAGCACGAGCACTATTCATTCTCATTTTCCTCCTCTCTGTCTTTCTGTGAATAATAAATTTCCTGATAAGTCAGGCAGGTTTTCATCAATTCCTGATGGGTACCAAAGCCTACAATCTTGCCTTTTTCCATGACGATAATCTTGTCGGCTTCCATGACGGAGGAAATACGCTGCGCAATGACAAGTTTCGTAATATTCGGTAATTGTTCACTCAGTGCCTTTCGGATACCTGCATCCGTTGCCGTATCCACTGCACTGGTAGAATCATCCAATATCATAATCTTTGGCTGTTTCAAAAGTGCACGGGCAATACAAAGTCTCTGTTTCTGACCGCCAGACAGATTTCCTCCGCCCTGCCCGATTTCCGTTTCATAACCATCCGGGAAGGAACGGACAAATCCATCCGCCTGCGCAATTTTGCAGGCTTTTACCATTTCTTCTTCTGTGGCATTTTCATTTCCCCAACGCAAGTTTTCCATAACCGTTCCGGAAAATAATGTATTTTTCTGTAATACGACAGAAACATTTTCACGCAGCGCAGAAAGTTTGAGTTCCTTTACATTCACACCATCCACCAATACTTCTCCCTGATCCGGGTCGTACAAACGTGGAATCATGGAGATAAAGGTAGTTTTTCCGGAACCTGTGGAACCAACAATCCCCACAAATTCACCAGAATTAATTTTTACATTTACGCCATCAAGCACTGGCGTCTTATTGTCTTTGAAATAACGGAAGGTCACATCTTTAAATTCGATGGAACCAGAAGCAATCTCATGTGCATCTTCTGCTACGTGTGCATCGCTGATATCCGGCTGTGTATCCAATACTTCGGAAAGACGACGGTCAGATGCAGCCGCACGAGTTCCCTGTTGCACAATATTTGCAAGTGCATTAAGCGCAGTTAATATCTGGGAAAGGTATGTAATAAATGCAGTCAGTGTCCCGATTTCCATACCGCCCACCATGATCTGTTTTCCTGCGATCCACACAACCACCAGTGTTGTCACATTGGTAAAAAATGCATAAACCGGCTGCATCAAAATCAATGTTTTCA
>JAXJUX010000146.1:0-9700 GCA_036308845.1 Ruminococcus sp. | reverse complement strand
AACATACATACCGCGGTGACATCTGCAATCGCATCCATATTTCCCACTTCGTGAAAATGAATCTGAGAAACAGGTCCGCCATGGGCGTGACTTTCTGCCTCTGCAATCAGTTGGTAAACGGATATCACATCTTGTCTCACTTTATCGGAAAGTGGAAGGTGGGAAATGATATGCTCGATTTCGTGCAGGTCGGTGTGGTGATGGCTATGGGCATGATTATCACCAGTATGTTCATGCGGATGCTTGTGTACATCTGCAGCATGAGTGTGTTCGTGGGAATGTGTATTGTGTTCATGTAAGTGCACATGATCATCGTGCGTGTGTCCATGAGAATGGTCATCGTGCTCATGCAAGTGCATATGCTCGTGAACGTGATCTTCGTGTCCATGGTAGTGTGAATGCTCATGGTAATGTTCACAACTGTGTTCACATGCACCCAGTTCGTGGTCCGCTTCATGAACCTGTTCTTCTTCCCCACGCACATACACATGCATATGAGTTCCTAAAATCCCACATTTAGTCATGGGCTCTTTGTCAAAATGCACGCCGGGAATCCCCAGATGATTTAATTTTTCAATAAATGCTTCCGGATTTGGTAAAAGCTCCAGCAAAGCGGCTGTCAGCATATCTCCGGCAGCGCCCATGGAACAGTCGATGTAGAGTGTTTTCATTGGTGCACCTCCATATGGTTGATCATGCTGGCAAGGTAGCCGGCGCCAAATCCATTGTCAATATTTACGACAGAAACGCCGCTTGCGCAGGAATTCAGCATGGAAAGCAGAGCAGTAATTCCACCAAATGCCGTACCGTAACCAACGCTGGTAGGAACAGCGATGACAGGACAATCGGCAAGTCCGCCGATGACACTGGCGAGTGCTCCTTCCATACCGGCGATAGCGATGATCACGCTAGCCGTCATGATTTCTTCGTTGTGTGCCAGAAGGCGATGAATACCGGAAACACCCACATCATAAAGTCGAGTTATATGATTGCCCAAAGCTTCAGCGGTCAATGCAGCTTCTTCTGCAACCGGAATATCACTGGTTCCGCCTGTGGCAACCACGATTTTGCCGAGTCCGTCCGGTGTTTTGAAATCGCCGATCACACCAAAAGAAGCAATTTCATAATATTTTAATGGACGTACCTGCATGATTTTTTCTGCAGCTTCTTTTTGCAGTCGAGTAATGATGATGGTTTTTTCTCCATTTCTTAATAAGGAATCAATAATGCCGATCATCTGCTCAGCAGTTTTGCTTGCACCGTAGATGACTTCAGTATTTCCCTGGCGAGCTTTTCGGTGCAGATCCACTTTAGCATATCCAAGATTGTCGAATGGCTGCGTTTTGATCTGCAGCATAGCATCGTCAACGGACAGAGTACCCTGTTGTACTCCTTCCAATATTTCTTTTATTTCATGATTCATGGCGAACCTCCAGATCCAATACCACAGATGTATAATATTTACTCAGTTCTGCAAGTATTTCTTCTCTGTGTGTATGTAAAAGTTCCATTTGGGATGCTGGTATCTGGATTTTGGCTATATCGTTTGCTGTGCCGCTTTCGGTATCTGATGCGGAGGCAATCAGACGTACGCGAAAATCGGAAAATCCCAAAGAGGAAAGATACTGTTCTGCAAGTTCTGTTTTTCGTAATGCTTCAGCGGTGATAGCAGTACCCGTCGGAATTCTTGTGGCAAGGCAGGAATAGGCAGGTTTGTTCCATGTAAAAAGGCCTGCTTCTTTGGATAATCTGCGGACATCTTCTTTGGTCAGGTCAGCGTCGCGAAGCGGTGATTGAATATCCAGTTCATGAAGAACGCGCATGCCAGGGCGTTCACTTCCCTTGTCAGAAGCATTGGTGCCGTCCAAAACAACGGAAAAACCGTCTCTTTGCGCTGCCTTTAAAATCTGTTTGAACATATGTTTTTTACAGTGATAACAGCGATTTTCCGGATTTGCAGTGATGGAAGGTTCGGAAAGTACATCCACTTCCAGAATCTCCAGATCTGCATGTAACTGTTCGGCAATTTTTTTCGCATCTTCCAGTTCAAAATCTGGCTGAAAAGCAGATTTGACATAGTAAGCTTTTACCAAAGCGCTGTTTTCAATCGCTTCATATAAGAGGTAAGCGGAGTCCACACCGCCGGAAAAGGCAATGGCTACTTCATTATACATTTCAAAAAATTCAAATAAATCCATAAAGTCTCTCCATTAATGATTGCTAAATTGAATCTATTATAAGTCTTTTTGTCTGCTTTTTCAATAAGTCGAAAATAAGGTAAGGTTTTTGTAAAAAAATATCCCCCACCCCGGCTTGTGGGAAAAGGGCAGAGATGTTATTTTATTAACAAAGATAAAATTGGGCGAATGGTGAACATATGACAAAATACATTTTAAAGCGTCTTGGACAGTTGATTTTGGTTCTTCTTGGCGTAACATTTTTAACATTTATGGTTACGCAGGCGGCACCAAGTGATGCGGCAGAAATGAAATACATTTCCATGGGAATGATGCCGTCTACAGAACTTCTGGAACAGACAAGAGAGGAAATGGGGTTAAATGATCCGCTGTTGGTACAGTACGGCAGATGGCTGGTGAATGTACTTAAGGGAGATTTGGGAACCTCCACAAAATACAACGAACCTGTATTGACACAGATGATGAAAAAATTGCCAAATACGCTGAAACTTGCAGGCGTAGCAGGTGTGATCATGATACTGATCGCATTTCCATTGGGAATTTTATCGGCGGTGAAAAAAAATAAAATCGTGGATTATATCATAAGATTCTTTTCCTTTTTTGGGATTTCTATGCCGAATTTCTGGCTGGCGTTGATTCTTATGTATGTTTTTTGCGTGCGCCTCGGCTGGTTTAACGTGGTGAGTCAGAATACCATCAGCGGAATGGTGCTTCCGGTAGCGACTCTGGTGATTCCAATGGTATCCAGCTACGTCAGACAGATTCGTACAGCAATTCTGGAAGAATTAAATTCCGATTATGTGACGGGGGCGAGAGCGAGAGGCATTTCCGAAATACAGATTTTGTTTCATCATGTACTTCCAAATGCCATGTTGCCGATCATCACGCTGATTGGGTTGTCGGTAGGACATCTGCTCGGTGGCGCAGCGATTATCGAAACAATTTTTTCATGGCAGGGAATTGGAAACATGGTAGTGGAAGCGATTCGTGTGCGAGATTACCAGCTGATTCAGGGATATGTCATCTGGATGGCTGTGATTTATGTAGTGGTAAATCTGATCGTGGATGTGTCCTATCGTTTCCTTGATCCACAGCTTCGTTTGAAAAGGAGGGTGGATTGATGAAAAAGAATAAGAAGAAATGGATTCGCTTTTATCTGTTTTTATTTTTAGCGATTCTTGTATTATTTGTGGCGTTTTTTGGAAAGTATCTGGCGCCTTATGATCCGTTGGAGACCGATTATTCCAGTATTTTGTCTGCACCGAGTAAGGAACACTGGTGCGGAACGGACAATGTAGGCCGCGACGTATTATCCAGAATTTTATGCGGAGCAAGTACCTCATTTTCGCTGACTTTCTTGATGATCGGGATTGTGGCTGTGATCGGAACCTGTATCGGTGTGATTTCCGGGTATTTTGGTGGATTTCTGGATACCTGTATCATGCGTTGTACCGATGTACTTTTAGCATTTCCAAGTACAGTATTTGCCATTGCTGTTGTTGGAATGATGGGCCCGGGGATTTTCAATACCGTGATCGCTCTTGGGATGGTCTGGTGGACCAAATACGCAAGGCTTACGAGAGGACTTGCTTCTTCTATCCGTACGAAAGATTATATTACAGAGGCACGTTTTGGCGGATGTACAACGGTTAATATTTTGTTTCGTTATGTATTGCCGAATATTTTGCCGCAGGTGGTCATTATGGCTACGGTAGATATTGGCGGAATGATGTTATCTCTGGCAGGGCTGTCCTTTTTGGGACTGGCATCTCAGCCTCCGACACCGGAATGGGGATATATGTTGTATGAAGGAAAATCTTATTTGCAAACGGCACCATGGATTATGTTGTTTGCAGGTTTGGCAATTTTTATTACAGTAATCGTATTTAACCTTTTGGGAGACAGTTTGAGA
Organism: Ruminococcus sp.; assembly: GCA_036308845.1. Classification (GTDB taxonomy): domain Bacteria; phylum Bacillota; class Clostridia; order Lachnospirales; family Lachnospiraceae; genus Oliverpabstia. The sequence goes on along the minus strand of JAXJUX010000146.1, from coordinate 5,590 downwards.
GATATTCTGGACCCGAAAGAATGATGAGAAAGGATAAAGATACATATGAAAAAATCAGTATTAAAAAAATTGGCAGCAGGTTTGCTTGCCGGGGTGATGCTTTTCAGTGCTGGATGTGGCAGTGCATCTTCAGGAAATAAAGAAACTACAGCAGCAGAAACGCAGGAGACTTCTGTTGAAAAACATGTAAATGTAGCATTTTTCTGGGTATCCACAGACCTTGATCCGGCAGTGGATTACAATGGCTGGGTAACTAGCCGTCTGGGAGTCGGTGAATCTCTGGTAAAATTAAATGATAATTTGGAATTGGAAGGATGCGTTGCAGATACATGGGAAAATGTGGATGACACAACATGGACATTCCATATTCGTGATGGCATTACGTTCAGCAATGGAACTCCTGTTACCGCAGAAGCTGCAAAACTTTCGATTGAAAGAGCGGTTACAATGAATGACCGAGCAGCAGAATATTTGAAAATCGATACGATAGAAGCAGATGGTCAGACATTGACAATCAAAACTACACAGCCAAATGCAGCGCTGCTCAATAATCTGGTAGAACCTGTATTTAATATTATTGATACCACACAGAGTGAAGAAATCATTCAGACAGCACCAGTTGCGACAGGCCCATATGTGGTTACTGCTTTTTCTTCTGAGCAGACAGTGGAATTACAGAAAAATGAGAATTACTGGGGCGGTGAAGTTGGTCTGGATACCATTACGGTAACACAGATTACCGATGCCAATGCTCGTGCTATGGCAATCCAGTCCGGAGAAATGGACATTACCAATACGATTGACAACACAAGTGTACAGCTTTTTGCGGATGAATCCATGTATCATGTGTCTTCGATCATCAGTCCTCGTGTGAATGTTGCGTATATGAACAATGCCGAAACAAGTCCATTGTCTGATATCCAACTTCGTAAAGCAGTGTCTTATGCAGTGGACAGAGAATCTTACGTGAAATTGATTGGCGGAAGCGTGGCACATAGTGCATATTCCGATGCAACTCCATTTGGAAATGAAACTATAGATGCTTTGGGGTATGATTTGGAACTTGCTGTCTCAACCTTGGATGCAGCCGGTTATAAAGATGTGGATGGCGATGGTTATCGTGAAAATACCGATGGTTCTCAGTTGATTTTGCAGTATTTGCAGGCGGCAGACCACGGCTCTAACGATTCTGCTATTTTGGCAACAGCCATTCAGTCTGATTTGAAAAAAGCAGGAATTCATATGGAAATCATGGCGGTGGAAAATCTGTCAGATTACCAGACAACAGGTGAATTCGATTTCTATACTGCAAATGATAACTCTGCACCAACAGGTGATCCGCAGATTTGGCTGGAAACCATGTACACAGGACTCGGAACTTCCGGTAAGAAAAATCTGACTTCTTATCAGAGTGATGAGATTGATCGTATTGTAGAAGAAATGAAAATTACGTTTGATACCCAGGCACGTTACCAGTTGGCGGCACAGGCTTCTCAGGTATTAAATGACGACGCTGCAAACCTGTTTTTGACAAATTCCTATTTGAATATGGTATCTTCAGCGAAAGTGAAGAATGCAAATCAGCCGGTGTGTGATTATTATTTTATTACGAAAGATATTACAGTAGAGTAAAAGTATGAATGTTTTGGAAATCAAAGATTTATCCATTCTATATGATGAAAAGAAAGAAGCAGTAAAAAATGTAAGTTTTGCTGTGCCGGAAGGAAAAATTGTTGCAATCGTAGGTGAGTCTGGGAGCGGAAAATCCACAATTATCCGAGGCGTGATTGATTTGCTTCCGTCTGGCGGAAAAATCAGCCATGGAGATGTATTTTTCGATGGCGAAAATATGAAATCATTTTCAAAAGAAAAGCTTCGTAAAATCCGTGGAGAACAGATGGCGATGATTTTTCAGGATGCGGGGGCGTATATGAATCCGCGACTGCGAATCGGAACACAGTATCTGGAAACGTTGCGTGCACATACAACGCTTACGAAGGCGGAAGCGACTAAAATTGCTTTGGAAATGTTATCACGTTTGAAATTACAGGATCCGGAGCGTATCATGAAATCCTATCCGTTCCAGTTATCGGGCGGTATGCGGCAGCGAGTAGCAATTGCTATGGCAATCAGTATGAAACCAAAGCTGCTTCTTGCGGATGAACCTACCAGTGCGCTGGATGTAACGGTGCAGGCGCAGGTAGTGCAGGAAATGCTGAATCTCAGAGAATCAATGGGAACGGCAATTGTGATCGTTACGCATAACATGGGAGTGGCTTCCCGTATGGCTGATTATATAGCTGTTATGAAAAAAGGGGAATTGATGGAATTTGGTACACGAGATCAGATCATTCATCATCCACAAAGTGAATATACAAAAATGTTACTGTCCGTAGTACCTGAATTGGAGGGCGATGGAAGTGAAGAATGAAAAAGTATTGCAGCTGATTCACGTAAAAAAAGAGTTTGAACTGAAAGATAAAAAGCATTTGAAAGCGGTCAATGATGTCACTTTGGATATTGAGGACGGCGAATGTGTGGGGATTGTTGGTGAATCCGGATGCGGAAAAAGTACACTGGCAAAGCTGATTACCTGTATGGAATCGGTTAGTGATGGACAAATTTTGTTTCAGGGACAGGATATTACTAATTTGAAGGGAAAGGAATTGCGTGCTTATCGTAGACAGGCACAGATGATTTTCCAGGACCCTGCAAGTGTATTTAGTCCGCGTATGAAAATCGGTACATTTCTCATGGAACCATGGAAAAATTTTGAGAAGAAAAATAAAAAAGAAGCCATGGAAATGGGATATTATGCGCTGCAGCGTGTAGGATTGCCGGATCATTATTTTCACAAATATCCGCATGAACTTTCCGGCGGCGAATTGCAGCGTGTTGCCATTGCCCGTGCGATAGCACTACATCCGAAACTTTTGATATGCGATGAAGCGACCAGTGCGTTAGATGTTTCCATCCAGAAAGATATTATTGATCTTTTACAGGAACACCGGGAAGAAAGTCCATTTTCTATTTTGTTTATTTGTCATGATCTGGCACTGGTGGAAAATTTCTGTGATAAAGTGGCTGTTATGTACCTTGGAAAAATCGTGGAAATTATGGAAGTAAAGGCATTGCGAAAAAATGCCCGCCATCCGTATTCCAAAGCGCTTCTCGATTCAGTATTTTATGTGTATGATGATCCTTCCAAAGAACTTCATATCCTTCCGGGCGAGCCTCCAAGTGCGGTAAATCTGCCGAAGGGATGTGCATTTTGTGAAAGATGCAAGTATGCAACGGAGAAATGCAGAGAAAGTCAGCCGGAATTGAGGATGGTTGAAGATGGGCATTGGGTTGCTTGTCATTGTGAATTTTGATGATGCTATAGGAAAGAAGCAGGTAAGTCTGCTTCTTTTTATATGTAGATGAGCAGAAGGGGAAGAACATGAAAAGAAGTACAATAAAAGACATGACACGCGGTTCCGTCTGGAAAAATTTAATATTATTTGCGATTCCGTTGCTTCTTGGCAGTCTGGTGCAGCAGCTCTATAATACAGTGGATTTGATTTTTGCAGGTAATTTCATTGACAAATCTGCCTCTGCTGCGATTGGGACCAGCGGGATGTTAGTCAATTGTCTGGTAGGTTTCTTTGGTGGGATGTCCGTAGGTTCAGGTGTAGTCATTTCTCAGATTTTCGGTTCTGGAGATATCCGGAAATTGAAGAAAGCCATTCACAATGCCATGGCACTGAGCCTGGTTGGTGGAATGATTTTGATGCTTGTCGGCTGGATTCTGGCACCGTGGTATTTGCAGTGGATAAACACACCAGTGGATTTGCTGCAGTCGGCAACGGGATATTTGAGAATCTACTTTTTATCCATGATTTCTGTTTTGACTTATAATATCGGTTCAGGTGTCTGTCGCGCACTAGGAGATTCACAGAGTCCTCTCTATGCACAATTTTTCGGTGGACTCATTAATGTCGTGATGGATTATCTATTCATTCGTATCTTTGCAAATGGGGTCAATGGTGTAGCGTGGGCAACCTTATTCTCCCAGACTTGTGCAGCGTTGATTATCATATACAGATTGCGAAAACTGGATGCAGATATTGCATTACGCTGGAAAGAGATCTGTTTTGACGGTGAATTGTTAAGAGAAGTAATTCGTATTGGGATTCCGGCGGGAACACAGTCTCTTGTGATTACGCTGTCTAATGTGTTTGTGCAGTCACAGATCAATACGTTTGGGGAAGATGCCATAGCTGCGTTTACGGCATATTTTAAAGTAGAATTGTTGATTTATCTGCCGATTGTAGCATTTGGACAAGCCATGATGACATTTGCAGGGCAAAATAAAGGTGCAGGTAATTACGGGCGAATCCGAAAAGGTACTGTACAATGCGTGAGTATCAGTATTGTGATTGCTGTGCTGACGAGTCTGTTTGCGATTGGTTTTGGTGAACAATTATTCCGTATCTTTAACAAGGAAACGTCGGTGATTGCTCTTGGATGCAGTATTATTCGCGTAACATTTCCATTTTATTTTCTGTATTGTATTTTGCAGATCTTAGGAGACAGCATCCGGGGATGCGGGGAAGTGAAAAAGCCGATGATGATTGTGATGACAAATATCTGTGTGATTCGTACGATTCTTTTGTTTTTCATGGTGCATCGTTTTCAAAGTGTGCAGAGTGTGGCGGCGGTGTATCCTATTACATGGTTGTTGACAGCAGTTTGTATGATGGTGTGTTATGTAAGGTTTCGAGGAGATTAAATGTGAGAAATATTTGACATAAGAATAATCAGATGGTAATATAAATATAGAAAGGTACTACCGATAGACGGTTAGTCCTAAGATTGGTTAAAAAATAACTGCCTCAAGTTTTCTCAGGACCGGGGCGGTTATTTTTTTGCGATTTTATATCCTATTAAGTAAGCAATAAAAGGATTATATAAAAAATAAGGGGTATGAATTCAGATTGACAGTAACAGGTCTTCCATGCTACTCTTGGATAAATAAACGCAACGACAGGAGTGTGAACTACAAATGATGAAAAAAGGAATGACGAGACGGGAACGTCAGATAACGGATATTAATGAAATAAAGGAACTTCTTGATAAATGCATGATTTTGCATCTGGGACTGGTGGATGGTGACGAACCATACGTGGTGCCGATGAATTATGGATATACAATGGAAGATGACAAGCTGACGATTTATTTGCATGGCGCAACGGCAGGTAAAAAACTGGATTTGATTCGTACCAATCCGAAAGTATTTTTTGAAATGGATTGTGATGTGACTCCATTTGAAGGCAAGGTAGCTTGTCAGTATGGAACTACATATGCTTCTGTTATGGGAAGAGGTCTTGCAGAAATTCTGGAAGATGTGGAAGAAAAGAAAAAAGGATTATCTGTATTGATGAAAACCCAGACGGGAAAAGATTTTACGTTTGATGACAGAATGGTTTCCATTGTCAGTGTCATTCGTGTGGAAGTGTTGGATTATACAGCAAAACGTCGTCTGCTGCCGGCAGCATTGCAGGGAAAAGAATAAGATTGTCGATGGATAAACGACTTTGTAACGTTT
>JAXJUX010000145.1:0-10715 GCA_036308845.1 Ruminococcus sp. | reverse complement strand
GCATAGTTCCGATAAATAATTAATATATTGACAAACAATATTATATGTCATATAGTATAAGCAAATAATATTATATACTGTATAATATTAAAGACTTTATAATATAAAAATACCACTAAAAAGGAAGTGAAATTATGGTATTTAACACAGGTGCCGCTCTTTTAGACGCTATCGTTCTGGCGGTCGTATCGAAAGAGGAGCAGGGAACGTATGGTTACAAGATTACGCAAGACGTACGGCAAGTATTGGAAGTATCTGAGTCTACGCTTTATCCGGTACTTCGGAGACTTCAAAAAGACGATTGTTTGGTCGTATACGATATGGAGTTTAATGGACGTAATCGCAGATATTATAAGATAACGGATAAGGGTGCTGCACAATTGCAGTTATATCAGACAGAGTGGAAAAGTTATACATCGAAAATCAGCAAATTGTTCGAAGGAGGAAAGTAGTATGAATCGGGAAGAATTTATGAGACAACTGGAACGTTTGCTATGGGAAATTCCAGTTAACGACAGAGAAGATGCCATTGCCTATTATCAGGATTATTTTGATGAGGCTGGTGCTGAAAATGAAGAAAAAGTTATAAAGGAATTGGGAAGTCCGGAAAGAGTTGCGGCTGTGATCAAAGCAGACAGAAATCGTTATGGAACAGATCTGCCATATGTAGAAGAACAGATAGAATATACAGAATCTGGTTATTCTGATGCTGCAGATGCAGTAAATCGTGAGATGTTGATAGAAAGAGACTCCATGAAAAAAGCAAACAAAAAGTCAATGCATTGGGTAGGGATTTTTATTTTGCTTGTTCTTGCCTCTCCTATGATTTTAGGTCTTGGCGCTGGAGTTATAGGTACTTTGATTGGCATTCTGGCCGCACTTGCAGGCGTATTATTAGCCATTGTATTAAGTACAGTTGGAGTACTCGCAGGCGGCATCGTTTGTTTTGCAGTCGGTATTTTTCGACTGTTTGCTAATCCGCTGGAAGGACTGGTTACTACAGGCGTTGGTGCTATTTTAACCGCTGTAGGAATTTTGCTTACGCTTTTATGCGTATGGTTGATTGGAAAGTGGATTCCGGCATTGGTAAAAATATGTATCAACTTTTGTAAAAAAATCCTTCATCGCAATGAAAGGAGGACTGTGTAATGAAAAAATTTACAAAAATCATGCTGATCATAGCAGGTGTTATGACCAGTATTGGAGTCTTCTGTATGATTCTTGCATTTGCATTCGGCTTTACTGGTAATAAATTTGTCGAAATGTTTCAGGACAATAAATTTTCCTTCGGATTTGTCGATTATGAAGAAGAAAATGATGGAGCGATACCAATCGATGAAGAATGTAAAAATCTGGATATCGAGTTTGGTGCAGGAACATTGGAAATTTATTATGATGATGTAGAACAAATTCAGATAGAAAAACATAACATGGCTGCGTATAAAATATACGTTGAAAATGAAACTTTATATATCGACGGCGATACAAAAGTAACTAACAATTCGGATAGTGCACTAACCATCATTCTTCCACAAAAAACAGTCTTTCAAAAAGTAGAGATGGATTTGGGCGCCAGTGAAGCATGTATTAATCAATTAGTAGCTGATACATTTGAAATTGAAGTGGGTGCAGGTGAAGCAACTATTTACAGGTTAGACGTGAAAAATCTGGACGCTGAGGTTGGTGTCGGCAGACTGGCAATTGAAATGAACGGAAAGCAGACAGATTACAATTACCATATCGAATGTGGAATCGGAGAAATCCAGATTGGAGATTATTCATATGGAGGATTTGGAGCCGAACAAAAGATAAAAAATGAAAATGCTTCGAAGCAAATGAATGTTGCATGCGGTATTGGAGAAATTGATATCGAATTTATGGAATAATAAAATAGTCTTGTTTAAAATTGGTATAGATTTTAGACAGGACTATTTTTATTTGATTCCCTATCAGGTTTTGGGTATAATGAGAAAAGAAAGGAGGCTGCAAAATGAACAGAACATATTTATCCATTGACTTAAAATCTTTTTATGCCTCCGTTGAGTGTGTGGAGCGAGGCCTTGATCCGATGACTACCAATCTGGTAGTGGCAGACAAAAGCAGAACAGAAAAAACGATTTGTCTTGCTGTTTCTCCCTCTTTAAAAGCGTATGGAATATCTGGTCGTTCACGACTTTTCGAAGTGATTCAGAAGGTGAGAGCAGCAAATGCTCAAAGAAAATTGTCAGCACCGAATCATCAATTCACGGGAACTTCTTATGATAGTACTAAATTAGAGGAATCCCCAGAACTGGCGATTGATTATCTGGTGGCACCACCGAGAATGGCACATTACATTAAGCATAGTACAAAGATTTATAATATTTATTTGAAATATATCGCACCGGAAGATATTCACGTGTATTCTATTGACGAGGTTTTCATTGATGCTACAGAGTATTTGGCAACCTATCGGTTGACAGCACGTGAACTTGCAAAGAAAATCATTCTTGATATTTTGGAAACTACAGGAATCACTGCAACTGCAGGTATCGGAACAAATATGTATCTGGCGAAGGTCGCAATGGATATCATGGCAAAGCATAGTCCAATGGACGAACATGGTGTTCGAATTGCTGAGTTGGATGAAATTAGTTATCGAAAAGCACTCTGGTCTCATCGACCATTGACAGATTTTTGGCGTGTGGGGAGAGGCTATACGAAGAAACTGGAAGCAAACGGAATATTTACAATGGGTGATATTGCCAGATGTTCTATTGGAAAACCCAATGAATTTCATAATGAAGATTTGCTGTATAAATTATTTGGTGTCAATGCAGAGCTTTTGATTGATCACGCATGGGGATGGGAACCTTGTACGATTGCAGATATCAAGGCATACAAACCGGAAAACAACAGTATTGGCTCCGGTCAGGTGCTTCATTGTCCGTACACAGCAGACAAAGCAAGGCTTGTTGCCCGTGAAATGGCAGATATGCTGGCACTTGATCTGGTGGACAGAAAAATGGTTGCCAATCAAATGGTATTGACGGTAGGCTATGATATTGAAAATTTGAAATCCTCAAACTTCAAAGGGGAAGTAAAAATCGATATGTATGGGCGTTCTATACCAAAACATGCGCATGGAACAATCAATCTGGAACATTATACCTCATCTTCCAGAGAAATTATGAAAGCGATTACCGAACTATATGACCGTATCGTAGAGAAGGATTTGCTGATTCGCAGAATTAACATGAGTGCAAACCACGTATTGCCAGCGGATGAGATTCCCAAAACCGATACGTACGAACAATTGGATTTATTTACAGATTATGCGGCCAGAGAGAAAAAACAGGAAGAAGAACAGCAGGCGCTTGAAAAAGAAATGAAAATTCAACAGGCCATGCTTTCTATCAAAAAGAAATACGGAAAAAATGCGATTTTGAAAGGTATGAATCTGGAAGAAGGAGCTACGGCGCATGACCGAAATAATCAGATAGGAGGGCATAAAGCATAATGGGAAAGTACGACGATTTATTGTATATGCCGCATCCTGTTTCTAAGAAACATCCGCAAATGCCAATTTTAGATCGGGCTGCACAATTCGCTCCGTTTGCGGCGCTCACGGGACATTCTGCTGCTATAAAAGAAACTGCAAGATTGACAGATTCCAAAATCGAATTGGATGAAGATACACGTATGCAATTAGATATGAAACAGCAGATTTTATTAGAAATGACAGCAAAACAACCGGAAATTATCGTCACTTATTTTAAAAAAGATGCGAGAAAATCCGGTGGAAGCTATCTTACAGTTACCGGGAATCTGAAAAAAATAGATTCATATACTCACGAATTTGTTATGAACAACAATCGGAGGATTCCAATAGATGATATCATCGCGATAGAAAGCGAATGTTTTATGGGGCTTTTTCTATAGAGACTCATTTATATTTGGGTTGCGTCATTTGTTTCGTTTGGAGTTGAGCAAATACATGTTCCTTTTCAAAAACATTGGGAAAAGCGGCCTGTTTTTGAAAAGGAACATGTATTTGCGGAGTATCATTAGCGAATTACAAATAAGCCTCTTTATTGACTGATTTTTATGAAACGTATATAATACGAAATATATTTTCTAACATTTATAGATCTGGAAGGAAATTATTACATGAATACGAAAAAATACGAGGTAAAATGTCCGAATATTATTAATAAAGAGAAACTGGTTAAAGTAGTTGTTCCTGGTTCGAAATCAATTACGAACAGAGCATTATTGCTGGCAGCAATGGCAAATGGAACAAGCACTATCAAGGGATGTCTGACCAGTGAAGATGCGCATCATTTTCTGGAATGTTTGAAAACATTGGGATTTCCGGTAAAAGAAGCTTCAGACGGTGGATTGGGAAGTGATATTACAATCACAGGATTCGGTGGCGAAATTCCGAATAAAAAAGCTGAAATTTATGTAGGAAGTGCAGGAACGGCAGCAAGATTTCTGGTTGCCATGCTGGCATTTTCCGATGGCGATTATATAGTAAATTCTTCTGAACAGATGAAAAAACGTCCAATGCAGCCATTGATAGATGCATTGCGAAATGCAGGTGCACAGGTACATTGTCTGGAAAATGAAGGGCATTTTCCATTACATATTATCGGGCCAAAAGATAAATCCATGATACCGGATACATTTACGGTAAATATTGATAAAAGTTCACAGTTTTTAAGCGCATTATTGATTGCTGTCGGTACACTGAAAAAAACTGCAAAGATTCAGGTAGTTGGAAATCATGGGCTTAGTTACGTAGATATGACAGCAGAAATGATGAAATCTTTTGGAATTACCGTGAATAAAATCGTGGAAAACGGGCAGATTTCCTATAAGTTCACTGGAGCTGGCATATATCAGGCGCTTACGTATCATGTAGAACCGGACATGTCCGCTGCTGCGTATTTTTATGCACTTGCAGGAGTACTTGGCGTGAGCATTTCTGTGCAGGGTGTAACCAATCATATGCTGCAGGGTGATGTGGAATTTTTGCGTTTGCTGGAAAAAATGGAATGCATGTTAGATGTTAGTGAAAACAACTGTATCATTGTCCAGGGTCCACAAAATGGAGTTTTAAAAGGCGGATTTTTCATTGATATGTCTGCATTTTCTGATCAGGCACTTACATTAGCCGCTATTGCGCCGTTTGCAGACGGTCCGATTACCATTACCGGTATAGGACATATTCGATTGCAGGAATGCGATAGAATTGCGGCAATTTCAAACAATTTGAGGGCACTGGGAATTAAAGTAGAAGAAAAAGAAGATTCTGTAACAATTTATCCGGGCAAACCTTCAAAGTGTGAGATAGAAACGTATGAGGATCACCGTGTGGCGATGTCCTTTGCACTTACGGGTCTTCGAACAGAGGGTGTTGTGATTCAAAATCCGGACTGCTGCAAAAAAACTTTTGCAGAGTATTTTGAGGTTCTGGAACAGGTGTTGGAAGAAATTTCTAATTAAATAGAAAATTGGAGGAAATAGATTGAGTTTAAAAAAGACATTCATAACAATTCGAGATAACTATGTAATCAATCAGGCAAACAATGCAACGCTTCCTGATTTTAAAGATACGGAAATCAAACGATATCAAGTGATTTTCAAAGGGCGTGTACAGCATGTAGGATTTCGTTTGGAAGTATGTGAGCTTGCGAAACGTCTGGAGCTGACGGGATTTTGTGAAAATCTGGAAAATGGAGATGTGTTGGCACAACTGCAGGGACCGGAAGATAAAATTAACTTTTTGATGCATTTTATGGAATCGTTAAAACGCATCAAGATTACAGAAAAACAGGTAGAATTTCTTAGCGTTGTTGAGAATGAAAAGGAATTTGTCAAAAAATAATCATTAATATACGAGAGGAAAGATAAAATGAGCGCAATTTTTCATAGAGTCAGTATTAGAAAATATCAGGATAAACCAATAGAAGAAAACAAAATCGAACAGATGCTCCGCGCAGCTATGGCAGCACCATCTGCATGCAATCAGCAGCCATGGGAATATTACGTGGTGACAAATAAAGAAAAAATTCAAGAGTTGTCAGAAGCTACGCCATATACCAAATGTGCAAAAAATGCTCCTGTAGTTTTCGTTCCATGTTATCGAAAAGAAGGTTTGATAGCTCCGATGTACGCAGACATTGATATGAGTGCTTCCGTAGAAAACCTGCTGCTACAGGCAGATGAATTAGGACTGGGTGCTGTATGGATGGGGATTTCTCCATTGGAAGATCGTATGGAAATCGTGAGAAACATCCTGAATATCCCAGAAAATCTTGCGGCATTTGCATTGGTTCCATGTGGCTACCCTGCAGAAGAAAGACCGCAGCAGGATCGTTATGATGAAGCAAGAATTCATTTTGTGAAATAAAGGAGTATCGTATGGAATTATTGAATTTGCTTTTAAAAAGAAGAAGTATCAGAAAATATACTGGCGAAACTATTTCTCAGGAAAATATAGACAAAATCCTTCAGGCAGGTTTGTTAGCTTTTAGCGGACATAACATCAAACCATGGGAATTCGTTATTGTCAGAGAAAAAGAAACTTTACAGAAACTTTCTACAGCAAGAAAAGCAGGTGCTGGCATGCTTGCAGACGCAGACTGCGCGATTGTGGTATTTGGTGATACAACCAAGACTGATGTATGGATAGAAGATTGTTCTATCGCCATGACATTGATGCATCTTATGGCTGCAGAACTTGGTATCGGAAGTTGCTGGATACAGGGACGTAAGCGTGAAGCCGCTGACGGCAGAACGACAGATGATTACGTAAAAGAATTATTGGGTGTGCCGGAACATTATGGGTTGGCAGCGATTTTGTCATTGGGAATGCCACAGAAAGAGGAAAAAGCACATACATTGGATGAATTACAGATGGAAAAAATTCATAATGAAACATATTGAAAAAATCCCCATTGAAAATATCAGTGGGGATTTTCATTTCCTTGTATTTCTCATTGAACACTATTATTTTTCTATGGATAATCTGTAATTTCTCGGTGTGCAGCCATATTTTTGATGAAATTGTTTGGAAAAGTAACTCATATGATTGAATCCACAGGAAGTGCAGATTTCGGTAATGGAAAAATCTGTTGTTTCCAGTAAATGCAGACTTGTTTCCAACCGATAAGCATTTAAAAAATCAATAGGTGTCTGTCCCATATACTTGTTGAATATTTTACAGCATTTGCTCCGACAAACTTTTCCGGCGTCTGCGATATCCTGTAAGGTAATGCTAGAGCCATAGTTTTGATAGATAAAAGAAACCATTTGCCTTTGTATTTGCAGTTCATCATTCTCTTGTTCTAAAGAATTCTGATATTTCGTCGTTCCAATCTCAAATATGATACTCCATAATGTATGAAATTGACTGATGACATCTAACTCATACGTGGTGGAGGGAAGGGTTTTCAGCATGTACATTTTTTGAAGAATGGCAGATACCTGTTCGTCTTGCTGAAAGAGCATATATTCAATTTCTGTATTTTCTATGATTGGCTTGATATATTTCTGATAAAGAAATTTGTTCGTAGTAAGTAAAGATGGATGTAAAACAATGCAGTAAAATAACATTCTCGTTTTTTATTAGAAAACCCATAATGCAATTGACTGGAATTAATCATGAGAGAATCCCCAGATTTTAATAAAACGGTTTTTCCATCAATATAAAAATTCATTTCTCCATCTAATACACAGATAAATTCCAAATCCTCATGCCAATGACACAAAGCGCGATACCCCGGATAAGAAGACAAAAATCCCTCTCTAATAAAGATGGGAACTCCTGTCGTATGATAGGGTAAAATTTCAGAACTATCCTTATTTACTTTCATTTCAATCATAAAAACAAGCACCTCCACAAAATACGATATTTATAATAATCAGATACAGAATTGATATTTTTTTAATATGAAAAATACTATTATTCTATTATAAACGAAAGAAAACCTTTTGGAAAGGAGTGTCTATGGAAAATAATCATTTAAGGAAACAATTATTCTCTATCATTCTTCCGATCGCAGCACAAAATCTCTTATCTGCGTTGGTAAGCGCATCCGATGCATTGATGTTGGGTGGTCTGAATCAAGCGTCCTTATCTGCTGTATCGTTGGCAACGCAGGTTACTTTTGTCAGTACATTATTTTATATGGCGCTGACAATTGGTGCTACCACACTAGCTGCGCAGTACTGGGGAAAACGTCAGGCAAATAAGGTAGAAGATATCTTATCAATTGTATTAAAGTATTCCATGGTAATATCGATTGCATTTTGGGCCTTATCCCTGTTCACGCCAAATTTTCTTATGCAAATTTTCACAAATGATGCAGAGTTGGCTGTTCTTGGCGTAGAATATCTTCAGATTGTAAGCTGGTCCTATTTGTGTATGGGAATTACGCAAATCTATTTATGTATTATGAAAAATACAGACAGAACATTGCGCAGCACCATATACGGAACTACTGCTTTGGTAACAAATCTGATTTTGAACGGGGTTCTTATTTATGGAATGTTTGGTTTTCCAAAGATGGGAATCAGTGGTGCGGCATTAGCAACGGTAATCGCACGCTTGTTGGAATTGCTTCTGGTAATTACGGAAAACTTCCGAAAAGATGTGGTTAAGATAAACTTTTCTACATTCTTTCATAAGCATACAGAATTAAATCGTGATTTTATCAAATATACAACCCCTGTCATGGCAAATGAATTGGCATGGGGATGTGGATTTACCATGTTTTCCGTTATCATGGGACATCTGGGAAGTGATGCAGTCGCTGCGAATTCCATCGCTAATATTGTAAAAAATATTATTTCCTGTGTCTGTATGGGAATTGGTGCAGGAAGTGGAATCGTTATTGGAAATGTATTGGGAACTGGTGATTTAGAAGGCGCCAAAAAACTTGGGGACAAATTATTTAAACTTGCCCTGATCGCTGGTGCTGTTTCCGGTGGAATCATTTTGATTGTAAGTCCGTTTATTGTACACTTTTCAACAACGTTATCGGAACAAGCGAGAGGGTATTTGAAAATCATGCTTTTGATCTGTTCCTACTATATGATAGGAAAATCGATAAACAGTACGGTAATTGCCGGCATATTTTGTGCAGGAGGGGATACTACATTTGGTCTGATATGTGATATAATAACCATGTGGGTGATTATTGTTCCTATCGGATTAGTATCCGCATTTGTATTAAAACTTCCTGTACTTGTTGTATATGTATTATTAAATTTAGATGAAATGATAAAATTGCCAGCGGTATACAAACATTACAAAAAATATCGCTGGGTAAAAAATATAACAAAGGAGTAATTTATTATGAACCATATTAAAAGAAGAGATGCACAGATACCTTATATTTCAGATGATCATGTATTTGAAGAACAAAAACGTGCAAGAAAATTGACACAGGAATTAAATACCGTTGATCGTTCTGATTTTGATAAGATTGCAGGTATTGTGAAAGAACTTTTGGGAAAATCAGAAGGTGCTATGATCAATCCTCCATTTTATTGCGATTATGGAAATCATATCGAAGTTGGTAAAAATTTCTTCGCAAATTATAACTGTACGATTTTGGATGTTGCGAAAGTAACATTCGGCGATAACTGTATGTTGGCACCAAACGTAGCAATTTATACAGCAGGGCATCCGGTGCATCCTGCAACCAGAAGTACGATGTATGAATACGGTATTGAAGTTACTGTAGGAGATAATGTATGGATTGGCGGAAATGTTGTCATTTGTCCAGGGGTACATATTGGAAGTAACTGCGTGATTGGAGCTGGAAGCGTAGTTACAAAAGATATTCCAGACTGGAGTATTGCTGCTGGAAATCCATGCAAAGTGATTCGCAAAATTACCGATGCAGATAAAAAATTCTATTTCAAAGACAGAGAATTTGATGATGAAGCTTGGGAACACGTGTTAAATATGTGGGATTCCAATAAATAAAAACAAAGAGAGGTATTACTTATGAATCAGCGAGACAAACTTCACAGCCAGGAATTGTATCTGCCAATGGACGATTCCATTATGGCGGAACAGTTGCTGTGTTTGGAAAAACAGTACGATTACAATGCAACAAGACCATTGGAGGGCGAAAAAAGAGCAGCACTGTTAAAAGAAATGTTTGCAGAAATCGGTGACAATTGCTATATTGAACCACCACTGCATTCTAACTGGGGCGGACATCACACACATTTTGGAAGTAATATTTATGCAAATTTCAATTTGACACTGGTAGATGACACACATATTTATGTAGGTGACTGCACTATGTTTGGTCCAAACGTAACATTGGCTACAGCAGGACATCCAATTTTACCGGATTTGAGACAACATGGATATCAGTACAACGCACCGATTCATATTGGTAAAAACTGCTGGTTAGGTGCTGGCGTTATTGTTATGCCGGGTGTAACCATCGGTGATAACACCATAATCGGAGCGGGAAGTATTGTTACAAAAGATATTCCTTCTAATGTAGTAGCTGTTGGAAATCCTTGTAAAGTGATGCGTCCTGTAAATGAACGCGACAAAGAATATTATTTTAAAAATAATAAAATTAATTGGGACGAAGTACGCGAGACTTTGGGAATTGAATAATGGATAATAAGGACATCTCATTCTATATTTTGTATAGGATGAGATGTTTTTATTGACTGATAATTTCTGGAATAGTATG
>JAXJUX010000144.1:0-1832 GCA_036308845.1 Ruminococcus sp. | reverse complement strand
GAATCTAAAATAACAAGACACAGATTCTTTACGTCTAAAAAACCTATAGCCTCTTCTACATTAGATGCATTATATACAGTGGTCAACTCAGAAGATAAACGTGCTTTCATCCCATCTGCATCTAATTTATCTGAACTTATTATTAAGATTGATTTCTGCAATTATTTCACCTCCTGTTGCTTTTGACTCAAAAATTTTTTACATATATTTCACAATCTCTTTTCTTTTATGCTCACTTTTTCGGTGCAGCAACTCAATCAGTCTACATTTATCTTCATCTAAATTTTCACCTGCAATATATTGGTCTAATTCATTGTATGTAATTCCCATTTCAGCCTCATCTGTCTGCCCGTCAAACAAAGCTGCGGAAGGGACTTTGTTTATAATATATTCCGGAGCTTTCAAGTAACGCAAAAACTCGTAAATCTCAGTTACCGTCAGATCAGCAATCGGATTAAAATCATGTGCTCCATCGCCCCACTTTGTAAAGTAACCTACATATGCTTCACTTCTGTTACCCGTCCCCGCTACCAATCTATTTTCGCTGGCTGCTATCGCATACAAAGTAATCATGCGAAGACGAGGAGCCATATTGGCAAGTGCAGCTTTATTTAGATTCACTGAGCTTTCCAAACTTTCAATTTCTGCCGCTTTCACAGCAGTAAGGTCTACAACTCTTGTCTCAATTGCATATTGCTTTGCAATATTTTGGGCATCTTCCATATCCTCCCTATAATTTCGTTTTGTACTACACGGCATAATAATCCCAACTGTATCATTGCAGGCTGCTTTGCAAAGAATCCCTACCAATGCAGAATCCTTTCCTCCACTGTTTCCGAAAACAATTCCCGATGCTTCGCTCTTCTTTAAAACATCCTTTATAAATTCTACTCGTTTTTGAAATTCTTTCTGATAATCACGCATTTTTCTCACCTTACCTTTTATTTTGAAAGCAGCTTTACAAGCCTTTCTGCTGCTTCTTTTGTATCCTCCGGCGAACCGAAAGTTGAGAATCGAAAATAGCCTTCGCCGCAAGCACCAAATCCCTCTCCCGGTGTTCCTACCACTTGAATCTCATGAAGCAGGTAATCAAAAAATTCCCAGCTTCCCATTCCATTCGGGCATTTCATCCAGATATATGGAGCATTCTTTCCACCACAATACCAGATTCCAAGTTTATCAAGAGCCTCCATCAGTACTTTCGCATTGTTTTTGTAAATCTGGATATTCTCATGAATCTGCATTTGTCCTTCTTCTGTAAAAACTGCTGCTCCACCCTTCTGAATGATATAGGATACTCCATTGGTCTTGGTTGTACGGTTACGCACCCACATTTCATTTAAGTTCATTCCATTTCTGTTCAACACCTTCGGAATGACCGTATACCCCAGTCTGGTTCCTGTAAATCCGGCAGTTTTAGACAAAGAGCAGATTTCAATTGCACAGGTTTTCGCCCCATCCAGTTCGTAAATACTGTGCGGAAGTGTCTCATCTTCAATAAATGCCTCATAGGCTGCGTCAAAAAGAATGATGGAATCATTTTCATTAGCAAAATCCACCCATGCTTGAAGCTGATTGCGAGAAAAGACTGCTCCTGTAGGGTTATTTGGAGAACAAATGTACAGCAGATCAGCCTTTATTTCTTCACTCGGTTCCGGAAGAAAACCATTTTCTTCCCCAGATGCCAGATGCACAATCTTACGGCCCGCCATAACATTTGCATCCACATAGGCAGGATATGCCGGTTCAATGACCAGAGCAGAACCGGAACGGTCAAACAAATCCAAAATATCTCCCAGTTCATCACTGGCTCCACTTGAAACAAACACTTC
>JAXJUX010000143.1:0-8488 GCA_036308845.1 Ruminococcus sp. | reverse complement strand
GCACTGAATAGACCTGCTACCCCAGTGCCTGCAATGACAATATCTGTTTCTATTTTCATGTTTTTCTCCTATTTACCCAATTCCAACATACGTTCCAATGGTTTTTTTGATTTTTCTCTCACTGTTTCGTCTACTTCCACAGCATTTGTTCCTGTTTCCAGAACTTCTTTGATTTTTTCCAGTGTGATCAGCTTCATGTCGTGGCAAATTGGTTCTGTCTTTGTAAAATAGAATTTTTTATCCGGATTTTTTTTCTCAAGCTCATACAATACGCCATTTTCTGTGCAGATAATAAATTCTTTTGCATCACTTTTTGTTGCAAAATCAATGATGCCGGATGTGCTTCCTATGTAATCAGAAAGTTCCACGATTTCTTTTTTGCATTCTGGATGTGTCAAAACCAGTGCATCCGGATGTTCCTGTTTTGCTTCCAGAAGTTCGGATAACAACAATTTTTCGTGTACCGGACACCAGCCTTCATTGAATACAAAATTCTTTTCCGGTACCTGAGATGCCACGTGACGAGCAAGGTTTCTGTCCGGAATAAAGAAAATATTTTTGTTTGGCAATGCTTTTACAATTTTTACTGCATTTGCAGAAGTTACGCAGACATCTGCATAATTTTTCAATTCCGCTGTGGAATTGATATAGCAGACAACTGCCAAATCCTCGTACTGCGCACGCATTTTTTCAATCGTTTCTTTATCTGCCATATGCGCCATCGCACAATCAGCATGTACGTCCGGCAATAACACCGTTTTTCCCGGACTCAATACCTTTGCACTTTCTCCCATAAAAAAGACTCCGCAAAATACAATCACTTTTTCGCTGAGCCCTGCTGCTATCTTACTTAAATAAAATGAATCTCCAATATAATCGGCAATTTCCTGTACTTCTGGTCTCACATAATAATGTGCCAGAATCACTGCATCTTTTTCTTTTTTTAATGCCTGTATTTCATCAACAATCGTCATTTTGATTTTCCTCCTGTCAAAACTTGCATCATTATAACACAAGGTTTTACATCTGACAAGACAGTTGTTATTACATTTGACAGTTGTATGTAAGTATTTTTATATCTCCCATGCAAAATTTGTCGAACGATTTTTCCCCATATGATATAAAAAAAACTGTCAAATCTATGATTTTACTCAATAGACCCAACAGCTTCTGCGCACATATTCTATTTACCTTTTGCATCGACCATAATAATCCGATCGTTATACGCTATGTCTACAACATAATCTCGAATAATATACTGCGTATTCCATTCCTGCAGTGCATAAATTTCCAATGTTTTAAAATCTACCAAACATATAGGAAGCAATTTCTTATTTTTCCCCAACTTAAACGTCTCAAATGTCTTCGCCACTTTATCCAAACACTTTTGACATAAATGTTTTTCTATTTCTTCGGTATTTAATTCATATTTTTCCGGAAGCGACACCTCTACCGTTCCCTCACCCCCTGATGGATTACATCTGCTCATATAAAAAACTTCTCCGGTATTTCCACTGTAGATGTCCTGATACTGGTAATTTTCCACACAATTTCCCATTTCATCATAAAACTTTAATCCCATATCTATGACATACCAATCATTCAGAGAAATAACTCCCAGATTATCCATCGACTTATAATAGTTATCCTCTCCGCACAGATAACATTTGCTTTTGTCCCATAAACTGGACTGCAGATTTTCATATTTATTGTAAAAAAGCGCCTGTTTTTCCTTTAGTTTTTCAAAACTATGAAACGCATAGAAAAAAATCAAAACCAAAACAAGCAACGGTACAATCCACCGTTTTACATCTCCTATCTGTATAATATAGTACTCCTGTTGGTCTACTGTTACTTTACCTAATTTCATATGCCGTATCCTTTGCTATTATTATATAAGATGTTGCACAAGACATTTTAGAACTTATATTTCTATTGTATATTCCATACACTAGGATTGTCAAAGTATATTATTCTACAAATTTCGACAAATGTCGTGAGGTACAAAAGATATGAAGGAACAAGATTATGGATACATAAAAATCAAGCTCACAGAGTTACTCGAGGATCGACAGCTCAGTAAAAATAAGTTGTCACATCGTGCAGAAATGCAGCGTACGCAGATTAATCAATATTGCAAAAATGAAGTGACCCGCTTGGATACTGCCGTACTTGCCCGAATCTGCAGTACATTAAACTGTAAAATTGAAGATTTACTGGAATTTATACCTTCTGATTCTGAGGAATAATCTACATCGAATCATTTTATTACTCTTATTGTTGGTTCTTTATACTTTTTTCAACTCTATACAGAGTAAAGCCAAACTCATATGAGGTAATACATAGTTTCTACAGAACCAGATGTGAAGTGACGGTACAAATCACCAAAAGTAGAGGGGAACAATCTCAGATCGTAACCCTCTGCTTTTTTCT
Source organism: Ruminococcus sp. (assembly GCA_036308845.1). GTDB lineage: Bacteria > Bacillota > Clostridia > Lachnospirales > Lachnospiraceae > Oliverpabstia. The sequence continues at coordinate 6,055 of JAXJUX010000143.1, read as the reverse complement.
GCACCTATATACAAGCAATATGCCGTTATTTCATCTCACAAACAAATACAGTCACTCCATCCGAAATGAACATTTCCCTCACCATAGTACCATCATAAATAGTAAGTTTACATTCTTCCATCGCATTTTTCATTTCCAAAGTAATTGTATTGCCATTTCTCACAGCCGTAATTTCATTCGCAATCGTTCCATCCACTGCCGGAATTTTGCTGACTGCACAAGTGTCTTCTTGTAACTGATACAGGCGAAGTTCCAAATGTTTTTCATACGCATAATCCGGACGAGAATCTTCTGTTCCCATGGCAAGCAGCGTATTTTCTCTTACATAAAGAGGTAAAGAGAAATAATCGTAGGAATCACAATTCCAGGTTCCTCCTTCTCTTACTTCCCCACTGAGCAAATGGGTCCATGTTCCTTTTGGCAAATAATATTCGCATGCGCCATCTTCCTGCAAAATCGGAGCCACTAATAAAGATTCCCCTAACATATACTGTGCGTCCAGATAATTACATCCTGGGTCTTTGATAAATTCAAATACCATCGGACGCATCACTGGAGTTCCTTCTTCATGTGCTTCGATTGCTTTTGCATATAAGTATGGCATCAGGCCGCATTTTAACTTTGTAAAATGTGCAACCACATCGCAGGCCTCCTCATCAAACAGCCATGGCACACGATAGCTTCCTGAACCATGCAGACGGCTATGCGTAGACAAAAGTCCAAATGCCGCCCAGCGTTTGTAAAGGTCCGGTGTAGCCGTGCTTTCAAAACCGGAAATATCATGACTCCAGAAAGAAAATCCGCTCATCGCAAAGGACAGTCCTCCACGAATCGTTTCTGCCATGGAAGGATAGTTTGCAAAACAATCACCGCCCCAATGTACAGGGAACTGCTGACAGCCCGCCGTCGCACTTCTTGCAAACAGCACCGCTTCCTGTTCTCCTTTTACTTCTTTCAGCAAGTTAAATACTGCTTTGTTATACAAATACGTATAATAATTGTGCATCGCCTGTGGATTGCTTCCGTCAAAGTACGTTACTTCCACAGGAATTCTTTCTCCGAAGTCCGTTTTAAAACAGTCTACGCCCTGTTCCAATAAGGTACGTAATTTGTCTGTGTACCATTTGGTCGCTGCCGGATTGGTAAAATCTACAAGCCCCATACCAGCCTGCCAGTTGTCTGTCTGCCAAACACCTCTGCCATCGGCACGTTTCAAAAGATATCCCTTTTCCATTCCTTCCCGGAAAAATGGAGTTCCCTGCGCAATGTACGGATTGATCCATGCACAGATTTTTAGACCTTTTTCATGATATCGTTTCAGTGTTCCTTCGATATCCGGGAAACAAGCTTTGTCCCATTCAAAATCACACCAATGAAATGCTTTCATCCAGAAGCAGTCAAAATGAAATACAGACAATGGAATGTCTCTTTCCAACATGCCATCAATAAAACTGCTCGTCGTATGCTCGTCATAATTCGTCGTAAATGAAGTAGACAACCACAACCCAAAAGACCAGGCTGGCGGAAGTGCCGGACGTCCCGTCAACGCTGTATAACTATTTAAAACTTCTTTCGGACTTGGTCCATAGAAGAAGTAATAAGAGAGTTTTTCTCCCGACACGGAAAATCCCACATATTCTACTTTTTCACTTGCCACTTCAAAAGATACATTGTCCGAACTGTCTACAAAAATACCATAGCCACGATTGGTCATATAAAACGGAATACTCTTATAAGAAATCTGTGAAGCAGTTCCCCCATCTTCATTCCATGTCTCCACCACCTGTCCATTTTTTACAAACGCTGTAAAACGCTCGCCCAGACCATACACACATTCTCCTACGGACAAAGACAATTCGTTTAACATATATGGTTCATATCTTTCGGTCAGGTAATTTGCCGCCGGATACATGGTAGATGTTTTTCTATCCCAGCGCATCAGCCCCAGATTACGGAAATTGCAGGAAGTCAGGACCTTTCCATCTGCCTCAAAACTATAACTGAACTGCTTTCTGTTTACACGTACTTTCAGCACACCGGTATCCAACACTGCCTCATCCTCTGTGATCGTCACCTCGGCATCCATTATATCTTCGTTCTTCTCAAATTCCGGCAAATGATTGTCGTATCCTTCAAAATGCCACGCCTTTACTGCAATTGTTTTGTCGCTGCAGACAACAAATTCAATCGTAATTGTCGGCATATTCAACGTATCGCCACGATGATTGATCAGGCTGATTGGTGCCACGATACGCATACCGCCCGGAATTTTATCTACGGTATATGCATGTGCTGCAAACAGACCATTGGCACGCTCACTGCGCAGCCAGTAACCTTCTGTGAATTTCACGAGATTTTTCCTCCTATTTTCTTTTCTATTTGTGATTCGTTGGATATATACGATAATTTCTACTCCTTTTCAAAACAGGTCGCTCCTTCTCAACTATCTTCTAATATTGACTAAATTGACGCTCAGAAAAGTCTTCGCGCCAAAGTCAATCTAAGAAGATGATTTTCGAACTCGCTGTTCCCCAATGTTTTTGAAAAGGAGTAGAAATTATCTGTTATACATCAAACGAAACAAATTGCGCTATGTTTTTCTTCTATTCTATAACATTTTTCTTTATATTACAGCTATTGACATATAAAAATTGTGGTCGCAGACACCACTTCATCTGCGACCACACAATTTTTTAAAATAACAACTCCTCAGGAATTTCTTTCTGCAGTCCCAAAACAGCTTCCCGCAGCTGTTTTACGTTCCGAAAGCCCCCAATCGGTACTGCCGGAAAGGATGACTTCGTCACATACTGCAGCATCCAGGCATTCGGCGCATATAACGTAAGATGTTTGCGCATTTGCTCCAGAATCCTTTCATTTTCCGCATTTTGATACATAGCAGCATATTCTTTTGAGATTTTTTCTCCCGTTATTCGTTTCTGAAAATATCCACCAGCCTGGCACATAAAAGACATCAGATTCATCTGGGTATCTTTGTGATATTGGAGCATTTCCTCGTCCATCACTACCATATCTCCCATGGTTTGTGGATTTACTTTTGCCAGCGAATACATCACCTGATTGCAAGAAAATCCTTGCAAACCATGTTCTTTCGCATACTCTTGTGCAGCCTGGATTCTGGCAAGGCTCCAATTGGAACATCCATAATAACGAATCGTTCCTTTTTTCACCTGTTCTTCCAGTGTTTCCAAAATTTCTTCCACCGGCACCTGAGGGTTGTCTCTGTGCAGAAAATAAAGATCAATGTACTCTGTCTGTAAATTTTGCAGACTGCATTCCAAATCTTCTTTTATATAAAAAGCACCTACGCGTGGCACATCCATTTGATTGAAAATTGGATGACAGCCTTTGGTTGACAACACAATCTGGTTACGTTTTCCGGTCTTCACAAACCATTCCCCTATCGTCTTTTCGCTGGCACATACGGAGCCTCCCCATGCGCCATAAACCACAGCGGTATCCAGAAAATTTCCACCAAGTTCGGTAAACGCATCCATTTGTGCAAACGCATTTTCTTTGGAGCAGGTAGTTCCAAAATTGGCTGTTCCCAGACAAAGTTCCGATACCGTTATCTTCGTTCCCGCAAGATTCTTTTTCTTCATTTCCCACACCTTCTCTTTTTAGAACTTTCACCTACCAGATACATTCACAATATCTTGCCCATGCTGCCAATCCTGCTCCATGCATAAACTGCCCGGAGGCAATCAATTTTCTGAACTTATCCACAGGCATGAGTGTAACGGACAGCAGTTCTCCCGGTTCACGGGCACTTTCTCCCAGTTCTCCACACTCGATGGCGAACAAGTGAATCTGTTCATTGGTAGAGCCAAAGGATGGATAAAATGCACCCAGATCCTGTACGGATTTCGCCTCGTATCCCGTTTCTTCCTTCAATTCGCGAATGGCAGCTTCTTCGTAACTTTCGCCTTCATCCACAAATCCCCCCGGCAATTCCCACTGCCAGGAACGAATCGGATAACGATACTGCTGCTGTACAATAATTTTATCATCCTTGATCGCCAGAATGCTGACGCCACCCTTGATTTCCAGATAATCGTATGGCTGTTCATGTCCATTGACACGCACACGATCTTCCACGACGGTAAAGCGGCCCACTTTTACTCTTTCCGAAGTCAATGTTTCAAACGGCGATTTTTCTTCTTTTTTATAATACTTACAGATTACATCCTGCACCGGTTTCCTTCATTGGTCACTTCATTCCAACAACGCACAACCGGAATGTCATTGTAGAACTGATAAACCATGCGGCTTTTTAGCCCCGTAATATCGTCTTTTGTAATAATAGCAAGGACTGAACCATACGTATTTTCTGATTCTTCGTGTTCTACATAATACATGCGGTTTCCCGGAAATGTTCCGCTTGGTCCAATCCCCAAGTGTTCCAGACGGCTTTCTCCCGTTCCCTGAATCTCCTGCATGGTATATAAAAATTCTTTTCCTTCTGTCGGTTCTTCAAACTCTGTATTTACGCCCATATGAAGCAGCAATACCGGTTTTCCTTTTTCCAGTTCAAAAACCAAACACAATCCATTTTTCTCTACTGTCAGTCTCATCGTCGTTCCTCTTTTAGATATAAGTCTCTCTTACAGAAGTTATTGTCAATCGTTTTTTCATATCAGCAGCATCTGCAAAGTTTCCTTTCCAAATATCCGCTTTCTGAATCTGTACAGTTACTGCTTTTTCATTGGAAATGGTCATATAGTTGTCACTGAAAATCACATCTGCATCCGCAAAATCCAGTTCTACAAACGGCGCAAAAACATCACTCTGAATTGTAATTTCAAATGCTTCCTCCAGTTCTTTTACGTCTACAGTAAATTCTGGAATCTGCAATTCCATATGTTTGTATGGAACCAGTGTATCCGTATCCAAGAGTACTGTTCCGTCCGCAAGAACTGCTTCTGCCTCCACAAATACGTCTCTTCTTTTCTGCAATCCAGCCGGAATCTCAACCGCAAGTACTTTTTCAAAGGAAAGTTTTTCTGCATTTCCTTTTGCTGTCCATTCTTTCAAAACTTTAAAGTTCATATCTCGCAGACGCAATGTTACAGAAGCTGTCTGCAACTGCAAGGATTCATTTGCAATCCATGCTTCCAACACCTGTTCTTCTCTTCTGATTGTCAAAGCTACAGGAGCATAGAATTTTTTAGCCAGATAATGCAGCGCTTTCCAACGTCCAAAATAGTCGATACTTGCCCAGGAAGCAACTGGCCAGTTGTCATTAATCTGCCAGTAAAGTGTACCCATACAGCGTCCTCTGTGTCTTCTCCAATGGTCTACTCCATACTTGATTGCCATCGCCTGCAGAACCTGTGTGATGTACAGAAGATGTTTAAAATCCTTTGGATAACGGAAGTTTTCAGACAGGTAATACAGCATCTTTCCATTCGCAGAATCATTTTTCTGATGACTTTCCATAACACTGGAGAAAATATTGCGATCACTTTCTTCGGTGTAAGTCTCTACTGTCTTCAGACAAGGGAAGGACTGGAATCCAAATTCAGAACAAAAACGGAAATAATATTTCTGATAATCACTAAATGGTTTCTGTCCATGCCATACATCCCAATAATGGTTATCGCCACGGTTATGATCATCCGGTTCATCAAAACATCCACCTGAAGATGGAGAAGATGGCCAATAGAATGTCACATCATCTTCTTCTCTAAGTGCAGTTGGCAATATTTCCTCAAACAGACGAATATAATCTGCACGCAAATATACAGATTCTGTCTGATAATCTCCCCAGTGATCCCAGGCAGATTCGATTTCATTGTTTCCACACCACAGACCCAAAGAAGCATGATGGCGAATTCTTCTTACATTATCAATCGTTTCCTGTCGTGCTGTCGCCGCAAAATCTTTTGTCACATCGTATACGTTGCAGGCATACATCAAATCCTGCCATACAATCAAACCATACTGGTCGCACAGATCAAAAAATGTATCAGATGGGTAATAGCCGCCGCCCCATACGCGGATACAGTTAAAATTCGCACGTACACAGGATTTC
>JAXJUX010000142.1:0-5189 GCA_036308845.1 Ruminococcus sp. | reverse complement strand
CCGATATTCAGGTAACTGCTCGTGAAATGGACTTTGTTACACGTTTTGAGCAGAATTGGGAACATCTTAGAGATATTCTCGGTATTATGAGACCGATCAGAAAACAGCCGGGTTCTGTTCTTAAATCAAAATATGTAGAAGGTACTCTTCAGAACGGTAACGTTGGTGAGGGCGAAGAAATCCCATACTCAAAGTTTACTGTAAAAGAAAAAGAGTATGAAGAGATGACCATTGAGAAATACTCAAAGGCTGTTTCTATTGAAGCAATCAAGGATCACGGTTATGAAAACGCAGTGCAGATGACAGACGATCAGTTTTTATTTGAGCTGCAGTCAAATGTGACTGGAAAATTCTATGATTATCTGAAAACCGGTGAATTAACAGGAGCTTATGACTCTTTCAAAATGGCACTTTCTATGGCAAAAGGAAATGTACTGAACAAATTCAAGAAAATGCATAGAAACGCAACCGGTGTTGTTGGATTTGTGAATGTTCTTGATGTTTATGAATATCTCGGAAGTGCTGAAATCACTGTACAGAATCAATTCGGTTTCCAGTACATCAAAGATTTTCTGGGATACAATACAATTTTCGTCCTTTCAGATGAAGAGATTCCAAGAGGTACTGTTATTGCGACAGCAGTAGAAAATATTGTGCTGTATTACATTGATCCGGCAGACAGTGATTTTGTTCGCGCAGGACTTGTATATACAACTGGCGATGCAGAAACAAGCCTGATTGGTTTCCACACACAGGGCAACTACACAACCGCTGTATCAGAAGCGTTCGCAATTCTTGGACTTACTCTTTTTGCAGAGTACATTGATGCAATTGCTGTTCATACTTTTGGAGCAAAGGCGGAAGCTCTGGGGGAATAGAAAGCTATAGCGTAACAAAAAAATATACAGAAGAAGGGCTTGAAAGTATGACCATAACAGAAATTAAAGCCCTTGCTTCTGAGTTGGGCTATAGCATTACAAAAACAAGAAAAGCAGAAATTATAGCCGAGTTTATTATGCAGCAGGAGGTGTAATCATGGCATATATTGACTATGAATATTACACCGGACTGTATGATAACCCGGATATTTCAGAAAAAGAATTTAAGCGTTATGCATATGACGTTGAAAAAAAAATAGATTCATTTACTACAGGAATTGATAATGTTCGGAAGTTGAAAATTGCTTTTCCTGTTGATGAAGACGATTCCGAAGCTGTTAAAAGGTGTATTGTTGCGATGATAGACTTGACGCATCGAATCAAAAAAGCAGAGAAAACAATGGAAAACGCAAAAGGATTCATGGTTCGTTCTGATGGATCTATGCAGGGGAAAGTCGTTAAGTCTGTATCTTCTGGAAATGAATCTATTACATATTCGTCTGGAACTGAATCAGTATCAATAATTGACAAAGCACTGGCAGATAAAAAAATGCAGTATCAGTTATACAGAGATATGGCAGTTGAATATCTGTCAGGAGTTACAGACGCAAACGGTGTAAATCTTCTATACATGGGAAGATATCCGAACGTGAGGTGATTATATGGATATTACACAGATGGGAACAGTTCTTGCTATTGTGGTGATTTCGTATCTTGTAGGAATTGGCGCGAAACTTGTTCCGATGGTAAAAGATGAAGCAATTCCGGTAATCGTTGGAACAGCTGGAGGATTGCTTGGAATTGTTGGAATGTATTTTATGCCGAATTTTCCAGCAAATGACATTCTGAATGCGATTGCAATTGGTATTGTGTCTGGACTTGCTTCTACTGGTGTACATCAGGTATGGAAACAGTCTACAAAATAAATCATAAGTGGAGGGTGCTATGTACAACACAACTGTAACTGTATTTAATCTATACCGCAGTAAACAGCTTGGAACAGCTACATGGTACCCTCATGTGCTTTCTGGATGCTATTTCAATGCTGATAAGGCTGCGAACGCAGAAAAAACCGGACTGGAAAATGCGGACTCCGCAAGACTTCATATTCCATATAGGGTTGAAAATGGGAAGGTTCTATTGAAAGGATTGGAAAACAAAGATTTCCAGTATCTTATGCCTAAAGAATGGGATGCTCAGACAAATGACATGTATGAGAATACAGTCACATTCACAGAAGGGGAAGATTTCTTTCTGATTGGAGAATTTCCAGAAATTCCGATAGATGATTCTGTGTATCGTGGAGGAGTTTTTTCCTATTTAAATAGTACGCGAGATCAGGTTTACAGGATCAACACTGTCGGAAAATATGAGTTGATTCCTCATTTTGAAATTGGTGGTGCGTAATGGCAAAAAAAAGAAGAATGCTAAAGAAGCAGCACTTCAAGTTTTATGTATCAAGTCCCAATATCAGCGGAACTATGGAATTAAACTTGAGCCGTTTTGAAGAACAATTTCAAAGAGCACAGTATTTTCTGGATAGTCAAATTATGACTGATATGGTTCCGTACATGCCAATGCAGACCGGCTCGTTTATCAACCTGACAAGAGCAAGAAGCGCAGCTATCGCAGGATCAGGAAGAGTTGTTGCTGCAGCTCCACCATACGGAAGATTCCTGTATAAAGGAAAAGTTATGGTTGATGAGAATACTGGAAGCACATGGGCAAGAAAAGGAGCAAAGAAAGTTCTGGTAAGCAAATATACCGGAAAGACAAACGCAAAAGAAAATCTTGAGTTTTCTAAAGCAACAAATCCAAAAGCACAGCCGGAATGGTTCGAGGCTGCAAAAGCAAGCCATGGAAGAAAATGGATAAAAGACACAAAAGCAATAGCGGGAGGCGGATAAATGGCAGAAGAAAATAAGCCTATCGGGGTGGACGCTTCAGGATATGAACTTCTAACAAAGGCTGTCCGAAATCTCCTGAATCAATTCCCCGGATTGTACGATTATGAGTTTATTACTTTCGAAGAACTTGCGAAAGATACAGGTATTGCTTTTTCAGCAGACAATGGAGCACTTGTAATGACGGAACGTGTGAGTATTACGGACCATGTAAAACAAACATGTCAGTTTCCTTTTTACATTGTTTACAGGACAGGTTCCACATTAGAAAGCCAGAAGATAGAGGCGCAGGCATTTCTTGACCAAATCGGGAAATGGTTATGCGGTGAGGAAATCATTGTTGATGGAAATGTGCATGTATTGAAAGCATTTCCTGCATTGTCTGGTGGAAGAACAATAACAAGAATTACAAGAATGAACAGCTACGGAGTGGAACCGGATGCTGATGGTGTGCAGGATTGGCTGCTGCCGGTTACTGTACAGTACAAACATGAATATGACAAATGGTAAATAATAACCGATACGCAAAATGTATCGCTGACCTGAAATAATTACAGGAGGAAAAAGTAATGGTAGAAAGAAAATATCTTGCGCATTTTCTGGATGCAAAGTTTGACATGACATACAAAGCAACAGAATATGCAAGACTTGGAAAAGACCTGGAAGAGTACAGCGAAGAACTCAATCCGGAAGTTGAGGTTACAAGAAACATCATAGGTGAACAGTCTGTTAAGCATTCCGGATATGAAGTATCTGGCGATGTAGACCCGTTCTATTTCGAATATGATGATTCACTTTCAAGCAAAATTGCGGACCTTGCAATGACAAGAGCTACAGGAGATGCTTGTAAAACCACTATGGTTGATGTACTTCTGAAGCCGGGAACTACGCCGGAAGCCACTCCAACAGTAGTATGGGCGTACAGAGAAGATGTCGTTATTGCAGTTAATAGTATTGGTGGAGACACTACTGGAATCCAGACCCCGTTCACTGTTTATAAAGCAGGAAATCGTGTGAAGGGTTCATGGGACGTAGCATCTAAAACATTTACACCAAGTAACGAAGCAGCACTGTCATAACGGAGGTTCAATAAATGGGAATTAAGAATGAAAATATGATTATCATCGATGACGGAACGAAAGTCTTTCCGATTTACAATAAAGCAAAAAAGAAACTCGGAGAATTTGTTTTTGCTCCGTCTGATACCAATATCGTTGACAGATATAAAGAAGTTCAGGCTCATATTGAAAATATGAAAGCTGAAGATTATCCAAACAATGAGGAAGGTCTGAGAAAAATGGAAGACGAGATTGTGAAACAGATTGACTACCTTACAAATGCTGATGCAAAGGAATCTTTCTTTACAATCTTGGGGCCATTAACACCGCTTTATAACGGAGACTTTTTCTTTGAGAATATTCTGAATGCAATTGCATCTGTTATCTCACAGGAGATGAAAGTGCGGCTGGAACGATCAAAGACAAAAGTAAGAAAATATACGGAGAAATACCATAAATGACAGGTTACGAACTCCCCACCTCTCTAAGCATTGGAGGGGTGGATTTTTCTATAAGGACAGATTTTAGAGCAATACTGGATATATTAATTGCATGCAATGACCCGGAATTGGACGATTACGAAAAGACAGAAGTCATGCTTGATATTTTGTACGAAGAGGCCGGTTCTATTCCACCGGAGCTTTTGGAAGAAGCATGTGCAAAAGCGTGTGAATTTATCGATTGCGGAAATAAAGAGGATTCCACCAAGAATATAAAACTCATTGACTGGGAGCAGGATGCTGGCATGATCATGCCAGCGGTAAACAGTGTTGCACATATGGAAATTAGAGCACTTGAGTATTTACACTGGTGGAGCTTCATGGGGTTTTTCATGGGTATCGGTGAAAGCTTATTATCCAATGTAATCTCCATCAGAGAAAAGAAAGCAAAACACAAGAAGCTGGAACCATATGAAAAAGATTTCTATAAGGAAAACAAATCAATCATTGATTTCAAAACGCATATAAGTGACGAAGAACAGAAGATAAAAGACAGCCTGAACAAGTGGCTGTAAGCAATAACCGGCACGTATTTGATCGTGTCGCTAACCTTATTAATTAAAGGATGGTGTTGATTATATGGGAGCAGACGGTTCCATAATCATTGATACCAGGATAAATACTGACGGGCTAAATTCAGGTGTTGTCAATGCAGGAAATATTTTGAATAAGCTGAAAACATCTATCAAGGGTGTTGGTGTTGCTATTGGTGCCGCATTTGCTGTGAGACAAATCGTGCAGTTCGGAAAAGAAGCATCGAAAGCAGCGCGCGAAGCATCAGATTCTATGATGGGCCTGCGCAGTATTCTGGAAGGTCAGGGGAGAAGCTTTTCTGACGCAAAGAAATTT
>JAXJUX010000141.1:0-5867 GCA_036308845.1 Ruminococcus sp. | reverse complement strand
TTTACACCTTACCAAGTGTCATTCGAACCCGTAGTCGTTTTTGACATTCGCCCCGAGAGTAAAGCCTAGGCTTTTCCTTAGGAGGCTATTGTTATATCCGTTTAACTATGAGAACTAAACACCGATTTTTGGCTAAAAATCAAGGTTTTTCGCCTTCGGACCGGTAACCGATTATTCTATTTTCACTGATATTCATCAGCTACTTACTTTACAAATTCTGTATAACTGACACTGAGGCTTTGCTCTTTTTGGGCTAATTCTCATCGTCAATTTTACACCTTACCAAGTGTCATTCGAACCCGTAGTCGTTTTTGACATTCGCCCCGAGAGTAAAGCCTAGGCTTTTCCTTAGGAGGCTATTGTTATATCCATTTAACTAAGAGAACCCATATGAAATTACGACATCTGCAATGCCTGCTCCGTCAGTCATCACAGATATCAACCATTTAGAATTTTACTATATCTAAACAAAAAACGCAAGAATCATTCCATAAAGTTCAAAATACCCTGCAGCCAGATAATTCCCTTGAATCTTCTGCCTTCTTCCGGTACTCCCATCAGATCTCTTTTGTTGATACAGACAGATAATTCCATATCATTGCAGTTGATCATCATCTGGTATAATGTTTCCCCTGTCAGAGTATTCTTTACTTCTTCTACATCTATGATTTCACCCAGAATATGATAACGGTCACATTCCATGCCATATGGCATAAAATAGGATTCCACAATCGACAATATATCTTCCGTCTGGATTCTTTTGGAAATCATGGAGTACGTATCCATATCTTCCATTGTAAGACTTTCCATGGCTTCTTCATTTCCATTTCTTGCTTCTTCCAGAAGATGATTTCTCTTTCGGTTTACTTTCTGGCTCTGTTCTTCCTGTTCCAGACTTTTCTGGATCGGCAACAAAATCCGGCCATCCAAAGATAATCCGGATAAGCTTAATGTAGTGATTGTTTTTGAAATATCACGGGAATTTCTTTCCCTTAAAAAAGCACCTGCATTGGATAGATAAAAAATCAGAGTAACCCCTACACGAACATCATCACAGGCACCGGAAAAACTTACTTTTTCTGCTTTTCGTTCTACAAAGACATTTTCCCTTGTCGTAATATAGGCTCCATTGAAATATGGAAAATAATATTCCATTTCAAACTGGTCATATTCATTGTATTCTCCGCAAACAGTAATGCCGCAATCCGCCGCAAACTCTCTGGAAAATTCTACAAAACTATTGCCTTCTTCATTTTCCGTAACGATTTTTTCATCGTAATCTTCTACAACGGTATTCAGCAATTGTTTCAATTCCCTTTTAGAAATATCGGATAATCCAATAGCCGGAAGATAACTATGCATACGAGGTCCTCCTTTCTTTCATCTTTTCCAAGTCTTCTGCATAGATAAAGCCAAACACATTTCAAGCATTTACTGGCAATATAAAATAACATAAAATGTAAACATAAGCCTTTTTGACCTATGTTTACATTTTAAAATCATTATTTCTGTCTGCGAATTGAATTTTCAAGACAGAATTTTTCTGTCGATACATCTGTTTCGCACGGTATTTCTTTCACATGTCTATATACTTTATTATCTATACAGTATATTCTGCTTTCTTAGTGTTTAGGAACGATTTTTTCAGTTCCGCCCATGTATGGCTGCAGTGCTTTTGGAATGTTTACACTACCATCTGCATTCAGGTTGTTTTCCAGGAATGCGATCAGCATACGAGGTGGTGCCACTACTGTATTGTTCAGTGTATGAGCGAAGTATTTTCCATCTTTACCGTTTACACGGATTTTCAGTCTTCTAGCCTGAGCATCACCAAGGTTAGAGCAGCTTCCTACTTCAAAGTATTTTTTCTGTCTTGGAGACCATGCTTCTACGTCGATAGATTTTACTTTCAGATCAGCCAGATCACCGGAACAACATTCCAGAGTACGTACTGGAATATCCAGAGAACGGAACAGATCAACTGTGTTCTGCCATAATTTATCGAACCACATCATGCTGTCTTCTGGTTTACATACAACGATCATTTCCTGTTTTTCGAACTGGTGAATTCTGTAAACACCTCTTTCTTCCAGACCATGAGCTCCTTTTTCTTTACGGAAACATGGAGAATAACTTGTCAGTGTCTGTGGAAGTTTTTCTTCTGGAATAATTGTGTCGATAAATTTACCAATCATGGAATGTTCACTTGTACCGATCAGATACAGGTCTTCGCCTTCGATTTTGTACATCATAGAATCCATTTCAGCAAAACTCATAACTCCTGTAACTACGTTGCTTCTGATCATGAAAGGTGGAATACAATAAGTAAATCCTCTGTTAATCATGAAATCTCTTGCATAAGAAATAACTGCAGAATGAATTCTTGCAATATCTCCCATCAGATAATAGAATCCGTTACCAGCTACTTTTCTTGCGCTGTCCAGATCAATGCCATCAAATGTTTCCATGATATCAGAATGATAGGGAATTTCAAAATCTGGAACTACTGGTTCACCATAACGCTGCACTTCTACGTTTTCGCTGTCATCTTTTCCGATAGGTACAGAAGCATCAATGATGTTTGGAATTGTCATCATTTTTTTCAGTAATTCTTCTTCTACTTCTTTTTCTCTTACAGACAGTTCATCGATACGAGCACCAGAAGCTGCGATTTCTTTTTTCACTGCTTCTGCTTCTTCTCTTTTACCCTGTTTCATCAAAGCACCAATCTGTTTGGATGCTTTATTTTTATTGGAACGTAATGCTTCTACTTCCTGTTTAATATTTCTATTTTCCTGGTCCAAAGCAATTACTTCATCAACCAAACCAAGTTTATGATCCTGAAATTTTTTACGGATATTTTCTTTTACCAGTTCAGGATTTTCTCTAACAAATCTAATATCTAACATAATTTCCTCCTCATAGATATACCTTTTTTGCTTTACATAATTCTTATACAGATATATTATTTTATTTTCAATTACGTATGTTTTCGGATCTATTTTCTATGCTCTCAGAAGCATCATTCATACGAGTATTTCATATTTGATATGCTTCTATTATATGATAAGGTATATTTTTCCGATTTATCTATTTTATACTAGTATTCCCTTTTTTTCAAGCTTTTATGGAAATATTCATATTTTATTGACCAAAAATGTAAATCCGAAAAACTATCATAAAAAAATCCAACCTAAAAAATATGAGAATCACCGAATACTGGCAATTCTCATAAGTTTACATAAATTATTCAATTTTTACAATTCTGTTTCTGTAAAATTAACAGCTTTGCGCAATGCATCTGTTTCTTCTGAACTCAACAGTATATAAGATTCTCCATTTACAATCTCTTTAATATAGAAGAAACAGTTATCTCTACTATGAATTGCATTCAAAATGAATCCTGTGTTCTTACTGTCCAGCATTGCCAAAGCAAAACTCAATTTGCCTCCAACGTCATCAAAGGCATCATATTTTACGATACCATATTTGGTAAGTGTTTTATCCAGATGTTTTTTCAAAATATACAACTGTTCATTGTTCTCGTCATTTGCTTCTGACAAATGATCTACATTTTTCATTTTCTGTGCAAAAGCTCGCTCCAGACTTTGTCCGTCTGCCCCTTTCATGAACATTGCATATTTACGATTCAAGCGATGGATTCCCAAAGACATGTTCAAAACGATAACAATCAACACCAGCACCAGAATCATTAACATCATGGTCAGAATTCCCAAATCAATTCCAATTGCATCAAAAAATTTGTTCATTATCCTTCCCCTTATCTAATAGATTCAAACAATTCAATCAATCGTTCCAATTCAGCCTGAGAATAATATTCAATTTGAATTTTTCCTTTGTTATTTCCTTTATGCTGAATTTCTACTTTGGTTCCTACAATAGATTTAATTTTTTCTTCCAATTCTTTATACACCGCATCTAATTGTGTATCTTTTACAACTGGTTTTTCTGGTTTCGGATTCTGAAGATTTTTTACTAATTTTTCCGTTTCACGTACACTGAGTTTTTCATCAAAAATTCTCATTGCAACGGTATACTGAAATTCTTTGTCCTCAATTGCCAATAAAGTTCTCGCATGTCCTGTAGAAATCATCTCATCTACAACCATTTGTTGTACTCTTTCATCCAATTTCAGCAAACGCATAGAGTTCGTAACCGCAGTTCTACTCTTTGATACACGTTCTGCAATTTCATCCTGTTTCAAATGAAATTCTTCCATCAAACGTTTATATGCCTGTGCTTCTTCAATCGGATTCAGGTTTTCTCTCTGAATATTTTCAATCAAGGAAATTTCTACAACTTCCTGTTCATTAAAACTCTTAATGATTACAGGTACTTCCTTCACTCCAGCGAGTTTTGCAGCTCTCCATCTTCTTTCCCCTGCAATCAATTCATAATATCCATCTTTTTTCTGTACCAACAGTGGCTGAAGAATACCAAATTGTCTAATAGAATCCGCCAGTTCCACCAGAGAATCTTCATCAAAATTCTTTCTTGGCTGTTCTCTATTAGGTTCTACTTCACCAATTTTCACTTTTAGTTCTACTGGTTTTTCAACGACCTTTTCTACAATTTTCTCAACTGGTTTCTCTACAACTTTTTCTACAATTTTTTCTACCGGTTTTTCTACGATTTTTTCTACAATTTTTTCTACTGGTTTTTCTACAATCTTCTCTACGATTTTTTCTACTACTTCGACTTTTTCAGTCCCATTATTTTCAGTATTTGCTACTGGCGTTCTTTTGTTTCTAGGATTGCTTGTTCCGGCTGGAATCAAAGAATCCAACCCTTTTCCCAGACCACCTTTTCTTACAGCCATTCCTCATCCCCCCTGTGAATAACCTCTTCTGCTAATAATCTATAACTTTCTGCACCTGTAGATTTTGTATCATAATAATTAATTGGCAACCCATGGCTAGGTGCTTCTGCAAGACGAACATTTCTAGGAATAATTGTCTTGTAAATATTTTGATTCAAGTTATTCTTTACATTTTCAACAACCTGGAGTGATAAGTTTGTTCTAGCATCATACATTGTAAATACAACGCCTTCTATTTCCAAATCTGGATTCAAACGTTCCTGAACTAATTCGATTGTATGCATTAACTGTGACAAACCTTCCAAAGCATAATACTCACATTGAATAGGAACTAACACAGTATCTGCAGTTGTCATAGCATTGATTGTCAGCATATTTAAAGAAGGTGGACAGTCAATGATTATGTAATCGTATTGTTCTTTTACTTTATCAATCTGATTTCTCAATATATATTCTTTTCCTTCTATCCCAATCAGTTCAATCTCTGCGCCTGCAAGATTTACATTTGATGGAATCAAAGAAATGTTATCGAATTCCAATTCAAGAATCGTTTCTTCGATTTCACATTCTCCCAACAGAAGTTCGTAAACAGTATTTTCCTGTTCCTCTTTTTCTACTCCCATACCACTGGTCGTATTTCCCTGTGGGTCCATATCTATAGTCAAAACTTTCTGTCCCATTTCCCCCAAACAGGATGAAAGATTAATTGCTGTTGTTGATTTACCTACGCCACCTTTCTGGTTAGCGATTGCAATAATTCTACCCATCTATACTCTCCTTTCCTATGATGAACTGAAACTATTATAACACCGAATTTTAGAGAATTCTATAGAAAATGTTTCACGTGAAACATTTTCTGTGTTTTTGCCAAAATCAATTACTCATTTTAATTTTTTTTGGTTATTCATTAATGTTTCACGTGAAACATTTTTTAGTAATTATTTATTTGTATATTTGTTTGTATTATTTTATTATATAATACAAGAAGAAAAATCAATTATCTGCTGTACTCTAAACGAAACAAGTG
>JAXJUX010000140.1:0-12937 GCA_036308845.1 Ruminococcus sp. | reverse complement strand
GTCCGGGTATTCAGAACCAAGCCGCTGGAATAAACTGGTAGTGGCACCATTGTGGATGCGAAATCGTTTCCTTCATCTGATTGAAATGGAAGCGGAACACGCAAGACAGGGTAAAAAAGCACATATTATTGCTAAGATGAACTCTCTTTGTGACAGAGATATTATTGCGGCGCTTTATGCGGCTTCCGCGGCAGGCGTCAAGATTGACCTGATCGTACGTGGTATTTGTTGTCTGAAAACAGGAATTCCGGGAATCAGTGAAAATATTACGGTTCGCTCCATCGTAGGAAATTTCCTGGAGCATGCAAGAATTTTCTATTTCTACAGCAATGGACAGGAAGAAATGTGTATGGGCAGTGCGGACTGGATGCCTCGAAATCTGGACAGGCGAGTAGAAATCATTTTCCCTGTGGAAGATGCGGAGTTGAAAAAAGAATTGATGCATATTCTGGATATTCAGCTTGCAGACAATATGAAAGCACATATCCAGCAGCCGGATGGCACGTTTGTTAAACCGGACAAACGAGGAAAAACACTGTTATGTGCACAGGATTATTTCTGTCAGGAAGCCGTTGAACGCAACAAAAAACCGGAAGAAGCAAAGACACATAGGGTATTTATACCGGCAGAACATATTGAGGAATAAAGGGAAAGGACCGATAAAGGTCCTTTTTCCTTTTGTAAGTATTTTTTAAAGACTTTTCGGGTAGAATCGTGGTAAAATTTTAAGAAAAGACTCGATACCTGTAAGAGGAGGTAAGACAATGCAAGAGACGAATATTTTGGTTGTGGATGATGAAAAAGAGATTGCCGATCTTTTGGAATTATATTTGATCAGCGATGGATATAAAGTAAAAAAAGCGTATGGGGCGATGGAAGGACTTCAGATCATGAAAGAAGAAAAAATTGATTTGGTTCTTCTGGACGTTATGATGCCTGAAATGGATGGCCTGGAGATGTGTAAACGGATTCGTGAAGTGAATAACGTTCCAATTATTATGGTCAGCGCCAAGACACAGGAATTGGATAAGATTTTGGGATTAACTTTGGGGGCAGATGATTATGTTTCCAAACCATTTAATCCGTTGGAACTGATGGCAAGGGTAAAATCACAGTTGAGACGTTATCGGGAACTGAATCCTTATCGCGAAAATAAAAAGGATTCCAACGTTATTGAACTGAAAAACTTGAAAATTAATAAAGAAACCCATCAGGTATTTGTGGATGGAGAAAGTGTGAAATTAACACCGATTGAATTTGATATTCTGTATCTGTTGGCAACTCATCCGGGAAAAGTATTCAGTACCGATGAGATTTTTGAACAGGTCTGGCATGAAAAAGTGTATGAAGCAAATAATACCGTTATGGTGCATATCCGTCGTTTGCGCGGAAAGATGAAAGATGACACCAGAACAGATAAGATCATAACCACAGTCTGGGGGGTTGGTTACAAAATTGAAGCTGAAAATCATAGATAGTATAGAAAAAAGAATTGTATTTTATATTGCAGTCAGTGCGGTAATTACCATATCTGCGGATGCATTTTTCTATGGTTTGATTTACTATATTTCCAGTAAATTACATTTTATGGGATATCGAAGTGAAATCATGGGCCCGGATGGATTGGATCCGGAATTTCGCAATGGACTTTTGATATTTCTTGGAATCTTAATTTTTTTGCTCAGTTTTTTTGCATTGATATGGGATTATATCAAATATGTAAAGCTAATTCTTCGCGGGATGCAGAATATTTCCGAGGGGGATTTCGATACCAAAATACCTGTGAAGACGGCAGATGAATTTGGGCAGATTGCGCAGGCATTGAATCAAATGCAGGAAAATATCAAAGAAATCATGGAACGGGAACGAATGACGGAAAATGCAAAGAATGATTTGGTATCCTGTGTGGCGCATGACTTGCGTACCCCTTTGACCTCAATCATTGGGTATATTGGTTTGATTCGTTCCCACCCGGAATTGGATCAGGAAACAAAGAGCAAGTATCTGGATATCGCATATCGCAAAGCGGAAAATCTGGAACGACTGACCAATGAATTGTTTGGGTTTGTAAAACTGGAGCATCAGGAAATGAGCCTTCAGATGGGGATATTGAACCTTCGCCAGCTTCTGGAACAATTGATGGACGAAATGTATCTGAGTTTTGAAAAAAATCAATTGGAAACAGAATTTATCTGCTGGGAAAGAGACGTGTGCATCGAAGGGGATGGTAATCTGATTGCCAGATTATTTGAAAATCTTCTCAATAATGCCGTCAAATATGGAAAAGACGGAAAAATCATTCGTATTGAACTGGAAAAAAAGGAGGAATCTGCAGTTGCCCGAATTGTAAATTATGGGCATGTGATTCCGGAAGATGAAATTGATAAATTGTTCCACAAATTCTATCGTGTAGAAAAATCACGCTCTCTGAATACTGGAGGTTCCGGATTGGGACTGGCAATTGTAGAGCAAATTGTACAGCTCCACAATGGTTCGATTTCCGTAAAAAGCGATCTGGAAGGTACTGTTTTTCAGGTGGTACTTCCTTGCAGTCAAAAGGAAAGGGGAAATAAATAATGAAAAAGTTCTGGTTACAAATGATGATTATTTGTTTCCTGCTGTTGCTTCCCATAAATGTATATGGGGAAACACAAGCGCCGCTGACCATGGAGGTAACGTATGGATTTCAGGGGATTGTAAAGTCGGGCAATTGTTTTCCGCTTCGGTTGAAACTGACCAGTCACCAGGAATCCAAAGAGTATACTATAGAGATACAAGTGCCGGCGGAGGCAGTGAGCGATAGTATTTCCACCAGTATATGGATGAACGGGGAATCATGGAATAACAACAGCGACAGGGTGACAACGTATAAAAAAACAGTGACTTTGCAAAAAGGAGAAACAAAAGAAGAGATTTTCTATTTGAATCTTCCGGTTTTGGAAAGTGTGATTAACATTTATGTAAAAGATGGAAGCAAAACGGTTGCTCAGGAAGAAATCAATTGTATCTTTACGGACAATACCTATCGTATTTTAACGGGAGTCATCACACAGAATACAGAAGGTCTTGAAAATCTGGATGGTATGCATGTGGCAATGGACGAGTATTATGGGTCGGATACATTTGTAAAGATTATACAACTGGAACCATACGAGTTATACACCAATCCGGATGCCTTAAGTCAGCTGGATGTGTTGATTGTGGAATCAGGTACAGAATTTTCTGAAGAACAGACAGCAGCCCTTGGTGAATGGAATGAAAATGGCGGATTTATTCTGGAACAACAGGGGGAAGCTCTGGATGTCTGTTTCCAGCAGCTGCTGCAGGGAGAAGAAAAAGATAGTTTTCTGGATTACCTGCACAGTATGACGATGTATTTTCATTCGGGTACAACAGAACTGGATTTGATTCCGGTTAGTGAAAAACCGGAACTTATGAAGTATCTGGTCATTTTGTTGATCTACATTTTGCTTGTAGGACCGGGATTTCATTATTATCTAAAACGGAAAAATAAGCAAAAGCATATCTGGACCTGTATTTGTGGAACATCCGTAATTGCGTTCGTTTTCATTGCTGTTTTGGGGATGGGAACAAGAGTAAGCGCACCTTATATATGTTATCATACATTGTATGAGCAGCGGGAGGAAGCACTGAAAGAAACCATAGAATTCAGCATTCAGGCCCCATACAACAGCTCCTATCATATGTATGTGGACAACAGTTATGAGATTACAACGCTTCAGGAAAATACATATGGAACCAATGCGGTAAAAAATGCGTTGGCAGAAAATATAACCATAACATATGGGGAAGAGAAAAATCAGATTACCATTGATAATGTAGCTACGTTTACACCAAACGCATTTTCTTTAAAACGCAAACAGGAGATGAGCCGGGAAAATCAAATACAGGTACAGTTACAGGTGAAGGAAGATGGGAAGACACTGTTTGGAGGATGGACCAATCCGACTTCTTTCACGATTAAAAATGCATTGTTGGTTTTGCCAAATCAAGTGGCAGTATTGGGAAAACTGAAGGCAAATACAGCAACGCAGAATCAGGAATATGTGCTGTCTTCTTATGGAAACAGCGGCATGGATCTGTTCATTGAGGAGCAGTTGGATTTTTCGGATTTTCAGTATCAGGCTTATGAAGCATCCAATCTGTCTGAACAGGTGTGGAGTACGCTTTATAATAGCAAAACCAACCAGGCATATGTGATTGGAATCGTAGAAAATGACGAAGCTTCCTTTCAGGAAAATACCGGATACAAAGCGTATGGTTCAGCCCTGATGCGTATTCCTGTTGATATCAATTGGGAGTCTAATGGAAGTTACTGGTGTCCAAATCTGAAAATTCACAGCGAATCATTGGATGGAAATTACAATGCAGAGACAAATCTGATAAATGGCACGCAGGCAACCGTCGATTATTCTGTGCAGTCGTTTGTTTCCGTGGAAAAAATGGAATTTTATCAGATGGATTACGATGATACACGGTTCTTTTATCCTTTTGAGGGAAAAATTGCTGTTTATAACTGGATGACCGGAGAATTTCAGGAAATACAGGATTGGAAAACCATGCTGCAAGGCGGGGATGTGATTTCGTATATTTCTTCCACGGGTGTGATCCGCATTCGCTATCTGCTGGATGATACCAATTATGATGCAAATCGTTCCTGCATGCTTCCATGCATCAGATTGTGCGGAAAGGTGAGAGAGTATGCTGCAAATTAAGAACCTATATAAAAAGTATGATTCCGTTTTGGCTTTGAATGGACTGAATATGGAAATTGGGAAAGGGCAGCTTTACGGTTTTGTAGGTCCCAATGGGGCGGGAAAAACAACTACGATCAAAATCATTGCAGGATTGCTTCCAATGACACAGGGAGAAATCTGGCTGGATGGTGAATTGATCAATAAAAATACCAATATTTTAAAAGAAAAAATTGGATATGTGCCGGACTATTTTGGCGTATATGACAATCTGACAGTTTTGGAATATCTGGAAATCTATGCATCTACTTACGGAATGTATGGCAAGGCAGGAACCAAAAGAGCGCAGGAAGTGTTGGAGCAGGTAGGTCTGTACCATATGGAAAACCGATTGATCGAAGATCTTTCCAGAGGTATCAAACAAAGAATCGGGTTGGCGCGGGCAATCCTTCACAAGCCTCAGCTTCTTGTTTTGGATGAACTTTCACAGGGAATGGATCCTTCAGCAAGACGCATGTTGAAAACGCTGCTTCGCAATCTTTGTCAGGACGGGTATACGGTATTAATCAGCTCTCATATGCTGGACGATCTGGCAGATGTGTGTTCCAATATTGGTATCATTAATCAGGGGAAAATAATCTTGCAGGGAGATATGGAAGATATCATGTTTTCGATTGACAGTTCGAATCCTATTTTGATTGAAATCCTTACGAACATGGAACAGGCAATCGCCTGTCTGAAGCAAAACCCATTGGTAAAGAGAATGTCGATTGACCGAAACAGAATTTCTATTTTATTTGCAGGAAGCAGAGAGGAAGAAGCGTTTTTGATCCGGGATTTGATTGAAGAAGGTGTTTTGCTTACTTCCTTTAAACGAGAATACAACAATCTGGAATCGGTATTCTTTCATTTGACAGAATCCGAGATGTAATAGAAAGTATGAGGATAGAAGCGTGAAAAATAATCCTGTTTTTACTATAGAATTGAAGCGTAATTCCCGTTCGATGAAATGTTCTTTGCTGGTTTTTATTGTAAATCTGATGCTTTTGGTAGTCGCTGTCGGCTCCTGTTTTGGAATCGGAGGCAATGAAAGTTATCTGAATGCCGTACAGCATAAATTGCCGGTACAAAGCTATATGGTGATGGGATATACGTTATTTATATTGATTAGCTTTATTGTTCCCGGATTATCCGCGGGGGCAATTTCACTGGAAAAAGAGAGAAAATCGATGGATCTTTTATTGGTGACACCGATGAATCCGTGGAAAATTGTGATTGGAAAATTGGAAGCGGTTATTTTCATTGTCGGTCTGATTGTCATTTCCTCTTTCCCTGTTTTCGGCCTTTTGCTTGCCTTTGGAGGAATTTCCATATTTGATTTGGTGACTATGGTAATAGTTCTGGCAGTGACAGGAATTTATTTGGGAAGTATCGGAATCTTTTTTTCGGTACTCATGAAAAAAACGACGAGAGCTTCGATTATGACTTATATTGCTGTTGTTTTTGTAATTGCGGGGACAATTGGACTACTGGTTATGATTTATTATTTATTAGAGACGCAGGCGATGGCTCAAAATGTATATACAGAAGCTTCTGTAGGCGGATGGATTTATGTTCTTTTGCTTAATCCATTAATTTGCTTTTACGGATTGCTGACCAGTCAGGTTGGTACGGGAAGTGAGTTGGTGCAGATTTGCAATACGTTTGGTGTATATTCAGAAAATATCATTTTGAACCATTTGTTTCCGTGTGCCATGGTTGTGCAGCTAATATTGTCTGTAATCTTATTATATTTTTCCGGGAAATTGCTTTTGCCGCTAAAAAAAGCTGGCATAATTTCAAAAAGTATTATATAATCGGTGAAAATGATGATATGGGGTATTGTTATAATACCCCATTATTTATTAATATGTTTTAAGGGTATCAAAGGATACATAGATAAGTAGGAAAACATTGTCGTTTTACCTTGAAACATATAAAATGTTTGCTGCTCGCAGCAGAATGGAGGATATTATGAAAAAAGTTGTGAAATTTGGAGGAAGCTCTTTAGCAAGTGCTGAACAGTTCAAAAAAGTTGGAGAAATTATCCGTTCTGATGAAGGACGCCGTTATGTAGTACCTTCTGCACCAGGGAAACGATACAGCAATGATATTAAAGTAACAGATATGTTGTATGATTGTTACCATGCAGCTGAAGAAGGACATGATATTGACAATAAAATTAAGAGAATTCAGGCTCGTTACCAGGAAATTATCGATGGATTAGGTCTGGAATTGTCTCTGGATAAAGAATTTGAAACAATCAAAGAAAATTTTGCTAATCAGATTGGAAGCGATTATGCTGCTTCCCGCGGTGAATATCTGAATGGTATTATCATGGCAAATTATCTGGGATACGAATTTGTAGATCCTGCAAATCATGTGTTCTTTGACGAAGATGGAGCCTTAGATCAGAAAAAGACATACAAGAGCCTGGGAGCTAAATTAAAAAATATCGAACGCGCAGTTATTCCTGGATTTTATGGAGCAAATTATGATGGAACTGTAAAAACATTTTCCAGAGGTGGTTCTGATGTAACTGGTTCTATCGTTGCAAAATCCGTACATGCTGACTTATATGAAAACTGGACAGACGTATCCGGATTTTTGGTAACAGACCCACGTATTGTGGACAATCCGGAAGTTATCTCCACTATTACATACAAAGAATTGCGTGAGCTTGCATACATGGGTGCAACTGTACTGCATGAAGATGCTATTTTCCCATTGAGAAAAGAGGGTATTCCAATCAATATCCGTAATACAAACCGTCCACTGGACAAAGGTACCATGATCGTAGAAAGCACATGCAACAAACCAAAATACACAATCACAGGTATTGCAGGTAAAAAAGGATTTGCGTCTATTCATATTGAAAAAGATATGATGAACTCCGAAATCGGTTTCGGAAGAAAAGTCCTGCAGGTATTTGAAGACAATGGATTGTCTTTTGAACATGTACCATCCGGAATTGACACATTGACCGTATATGTTCATCAGGACGAATTTGCAGATAAAGAACAGAATGTCATTGCAGGACTTCACCGTGCAGTTATGCCAGACAGCATTGAACTGGAAGCAGATTTGGCTTTGATTGCAGTTGTTGGACGCGGTATGAGAAGAAATCGAGGAACAGCGGCAACCGTATTTGGCGCATTGGCTCAGAATCATGTGAATATCAAGATGATCGACCAGGGTTCCAGTGAACTGAATATCATCATCGGTGTGGAAAACAGAGATTTTGAAACAGCAATTCGTGCAATTTACGATGCCTTCGTACTGGCATAAGAGTTTGTCGAGCAGTGGGAGTAGGCGTTGACAGGCATTTTAGTGTTATGCTATAATATGAAACAAAGTTGAAATTAAATTGTAACATTTGCAGCAGATACATTTGAGGGAGTGGCTGTTGTATTAGAAAAAAGGGGTAATTTTATGAACAAATGGATAAAAAAAGGATGTGTCGTAGGTCTGGTACTTTGTTGTATGCCTATGATGACTGCTTGTTCTGCCAAAGAAACATTAAGCATTCTTTGGGACAGAGAATCCGAAACAGAAGAAGTTGTAGTAACTGAGAAAAAAGAAACACATATCGTGGATGAAACAGTGGAAAAACCAACCATTACCAACGATATCAGTGAACCGCTTACATATGACCGTAACGCGGAAGCACAGCCAATCGTGGTAGAATGTGTTGTCAGTGATGGAGGAACACTTTCCTATCAGTGGTATCGCAACAATGTAAACTCCAATGGCGGAGGAACCTTGATTGAAGGAGCTGTGGAAAGCAGTTTTACACCGCCAACAGATCAATCTGGAACTTCTTATTATTACGTTGTAGTTACAAATACCATTGATAATAGAATACAAATGGTAGCCAGCGGAACAAAATGTATTACGATTACAGAAGTAGAAGCCGTGCCGACAGAAGCTCCAGTAGTGGAACAGCAGCCAGAAGCGACACCTGAGCCGGCAGCTACAACCGATCAGGCTGCGCAGGCAGATCAGGCGGCAGCTACTGACCAGGCAGCCACAACCGATCAGGCTGCAGCGGATCAGCAGGCAGCTCCAGCTCAGTAAAAGAAAAGATACAAGAGTAGGATTCTTCAAATGGATTCTACTCTTTTTTTCACTTGATTATTTTTACTTGTAATTTGAAAAAATGTTTAGTATCATTAGAATGATTATTTATTTTTAGTTGCTTAACATCTCATGAGGTTTGATGACAAATGGTTTTGCAGAAAAGAACGTGCGGATGGTGTTAAGATGAAGAAAGGATAAAACATGAGCGAATATATTAAAGTTGCAGTAGATGCGATGGGTGGGGATTATGCACCGCAGGAACCGGTAAAAGGTGCAGTAGATGCGGTCAATGCCAAAGAAGAACTTTTTGTATATCTCGTTGGTAAGGAAGATGAGATTCAGGCAGAATTGGCTAAGTATACCTATCCAAAGGATCGTATTCAGGTTGTACATGCTTCTGAAGTCATTGAGACAGGGGAACCGCCTGTACATGCAATCCAGAAGAAAAAAGATTCCTCTCTGGTAGTTGCATTGCGTCTGGTGCGTAAAGGGGAAGCAGCAGCGTTTGTATCTTGTGGAAGTACGGGAGCCGTTCTGGTTGGAGGTCAGGTTTTGGTTGGTAAGATCAAAGGCGTAGAAAGAGCACCGCTTGCACCACTGATTCCAACAGCAAATGGTGTATCTCTGCTGATCGACTGTGGAGCCAATGTAGATGCCAGATCTTCTCATTTGGTACAGTTCGCTAAGATGGGTTCTATTTACATGGAACATATCATGGGGATAAAAAATCCAACCGTTGGTATTGTGAATATTGGTGCAGAAGAAGAAAAAGGTAATGCGCTGGTAAAAGAAACTTATCCACTGTTGAAAGAATGTAAAGAAATCAACTTTATTGGCAATGTGGAAGCAAGAGATATTCCAAAAGGTGTCTGTGATGTCATTGTCTGTGAAGCTTTCGTGGGAAATGTTATCTTGAAATTATATGAAGGTCTTGGAAGTACACTGATCAAAAAAGTAAAGGCTGGAATGATGACTTCTCTGCGCAGTAAAATTGGTGCTTTACTTGTAAAACCGGCTTTAAAAGAAACCTTAAAAACTTTTGATGCCAGTGAACATGGAGGCGCTCCATTGCTTGGTTTGAAAGGTTTGGTTGTAAAAAGCCACGGAAGTGCTAAAGCAGTTGAAATTCGTAACTCTATTTTCCAGTGTATGACATTTACGCAGGAAGATATTTGTGGAAAGATTAAAGAACATATTACTACAGAAAAAGTCGGAGACAAATAAGATGGAATTAGAAAAATTACAGAATATTATTGCTGGTATTTTATGTGTAGATGCTTCGGAAGTTACAATGGAAACTACTTTCATTGAAGATTTGGGTGCAGACTCTCTGGATATTTTTCAGATTCTGATGGAAGTTGAAGAAACGTTTGATATTAAAATTGATGAAACAGATGCGGAAGAAATCGTATCTGTTGGTGATGCGGTAGAAGCAATCAAAAAAGCAATTCAGTAAATGGTGAAAGCAGGGGATGGAAACAATTCCCTGCTTCACATGATTTTACTTGAGAGAGGGGAATTTATTATGAAAAAAATACAGGAATTGGAACAGATCATACAATATCAGTTCCGGGATAAAAAATTATTAGAAACTGCGCTTTGCCACAGTTCCTATGCAAATGAACATCGAATGGGACGGATTGCCTGCAACGAAAGATTTGAATTTTTGGGCGATGCGGTTTTGGAACTGGTGAGCAGCGAACATTTATTTGAACAGTATCCACAGATGCCGGAAGGGGAATTGACCCGTTTACGTGCAAGTCTGGTTTGTGAACCAACATTGGCACTTTGTGCAAGAGAAATAGATCTTGGAAATTTTTTACGTCTTGGTAAAGGCGAAGAAATGACGGGCGGCCGCTTGCGTGATTCTGTTACATCGGATGCTTTGGAAGCAGTAATTGGAGCAATCTATTTGGATGGTGGATTTGCTAGTGCAAAAGAGTTTATTTTACGCTTTGTATTGAATGATATTGAACACAAAAAACTCTTTTTCGATAGCAAGACTATCTTTCAGGAAATGGTACAGGGTAAAATTCCGGGAGATATTTCTTATCATATGCTCGGTGAGACAGGACCGGATCATGATAAAACATTTTCCGCAGAAGTGTGGATTGGAACGACACCGATGGGTGAAGGAAAAGGCCGCACCAAAAAAGCGGCAGAACAGATGGCTGCCTATCATGCCATCATGAAATTAAAACAAAGTTCAGGTGACATATGTATTTAAAGAGCATTGAGGTACAGGGATTCAAATCCTTTGCAAATAAAATCGTATTTGAATTTCATAATGGAATTACCGGAATTGTCGGACCAAATGGCAGCGGTAAGAGTAACGTAGGTGATGCGGTTCGTTGGGTACTTGGAGAACAGAGTGCCAAGCAGCTGCGAGGCGGCAACATGCAGGACGTTATTTTTTCCGGAACAGAGACAAGAAAGCCTTTGGGATTTGCGTCAGTGGCGATTACACTGGATAATTCAGATCATAAGCTGGATATTGATTATGAGGAAGTGACGGTTACACGTCGTCTGTATCGCTCTGGTGAAAGTGAATATCTGTTGAATGGAACGAACTGCAGACTGAAGGATATCAATGAACTTTTCTATGATACAGGTATCGGAAAAGAAGGATATTCTATCATCGGACAGGGTCAGATTGATAAGATTCTCAGCGGAAAACCGGAAGAAAGACGAGAATTGTTTGATGAAGCAGCTGGTATCGTAAAATTTAAGCGAAGAAAAAATACAGCTTTGAAAAAACTTGACGAAGAACAGCAAAATCTTGTGCGTGTGACTGATATTTTATCAGAGTTGACACGACAGTTGGGACCGCTGGAAAGACAGTCTGAAACAGCCAGAATTTATTTAAAGAAAAAAGAAGAATTGAAGCTTCTGGATGTGAATATGTTTTTGATAGAAACAAAATATATTCGTGAGCAGATGACGGAAGTAGAAGAAAAATATAAAAATGCTTCGGAGCAATTAACTCAGATACAGAATTCTTATGAGAAAACAAAAGAGGAATACGAAGAAATCGAGAGAAATCTGGAAGAATTAGAAGAAAAAATACAGATTTTGCGAGAAAAATCGAACCAGAATGTTTTACATAAGCAACAGATGGAAAATGACATTCAGATTTTGCATGAGCAGATTCGTGCGGCACATCTGAGTGACCAGCATTATCAAGAACGAATGGATGCCATCGGACAGGAACTGGAAAAGCGAGAAGCAGAAGTACAGACCTATTTGGATGAAAAGCATTCGTTGGAAGAACAGTTAAAAGAAGTTCTCGTCAGAAAAAAAGAAGAACAATCCAGACTGGAAGTTCTTCAAACAGAGATGGAAGACTGCAATCTGGCGATGGAAGCTGCCAAGAATGAGATTATTGATATTCTCAATCAAAGGGCTTCTACAAAGGGGAAAATGCAGCGATACGATGCGATGCTGGAACAGATTGGCATTCGAAAAGCAGAATTGAATCAGCGTGTTCTGAAGTTAAAAAGTGATGAGTCAGAACAAAATGAAATCATTCGCGTACATCGGGAAGAATACCAGAAGATCAATGAGCGAATGGATGTGCTGAATCAGGAATATCGAAACGTAGAACAGAAGATTCGTTCCACACGTAATGTACTGGACGAACAGAACAGACAATTTGAGAAGATTCAGACATCTTTCCATCGAGAATCTTCCCGATTGGAATCGTTGAGAAACATTGCAGAACGCTATGACGGCTATGGAAACAGTATCCGCAGGGTTATGGAACAAAAGAAAAACCAGCCGGGAATTCTTGGCGTTGTGGCGGATCTGATCAAAGTCAATAAAAAATATGAGGTTGCAGTGGAAACTGCCCTTGGCGGAAGTATACAAAATGTGGTAACGGACAATGAACAGACAGCCAAATTCATGATTGAGTATTTAAAGAAAAATAAATTTGGCCGTGCAACATTTTTACCATTGACCAATATGCGCAGCAGTTCATTTGCTACAAAAGCTGCCCTGCAGGAGCAAGGCGTGATTGGTCTGGCAGATACCCTGGTGGAGACAGCAGATACGTATCGTGTGCTGATGTCTCAGCTTTTGGGAAGAACGCTGGTGGTAGATAC
>JAXJUX010000139.1:0-1904 GCA_036308845.1 Ruminococcus sp. | reverse complement strand
GAAGTATTGTTGCCCAATATCTTACGGATGCTGAACTCACGGCCGCGGTTCAGGAAACTTCCTGTTTGGAAATGGAAGAAGTTCAAGGAAGCAGCCAATAAAATCAGTAAGCCTACAATAGCCGTGATTAGTGCCATCATATTGGCTATCTGGGAATTATTAAAGTCTTTTCCCAAAGGTCTGGAGCATATTGTGTTGTCTCCACCAAACATACGGAACGTGTATTTGGCTTGGTTGAACGCTTCATTTAATTGTTGGGCAGAGTAGTTTTCGTTCAAGAGAGCGTATATGTAATAGCCGGTGAAGTCGGGTGTAGGGAACGCTTCATATCCTCCGTCGTCGTTTACTTTCAGCAAATCTACGGTACGCATGAAGTTCATGCTGGTATTTTCCGGCAAGTCCTCGATGACGGCCCGAACGGTATAGGTCGTAGTACCTCTAATGTATCGATTGTGCGATGTAAACTGCTTTCCGATAGCATGGCTTTCATTACCGAACATCCGCTTGGCAGCATGGCGGGTCAAGACCATGGAGTTACGGTTGTTGGCTACTTCTTCCCAATTTCCACAGATTAAAGTCGGAGTAAATACTTTGTTGTAAAAACTATCCGTTTCCATGGCGGTTAGTTCGTAAGGAAGTAATTCATCATTCTTGCCAATCAGATTATATTCTCCTTTTTCTACGAACGAAAGTAGGGTGAAACCTTCCACTCCGTTCCAAGTCCGTTGTTGCAGGTGAGGTAACATTTTACCGGATACACCGCTCCAAATTTCTCCTTTTTCATCCGTTACATAAATGTCTGCAATGCGTTCGTAGTTCTCGAAACACTTGTCTACACAGCCTACGAATCGACTGATGTAGAAACAGATGCAGAAGCAGAACAGACCTACCGCCAATCCCACAATGGAGATGAGGTTCTGCGTCTTGTACTTTAATAGGTTGCGAAAAGCGACTTTCAAATAATGTGTAATCATGTCTTAATTGTTTCTTCAAAATTAGCGAAAATTGTGCGTTCGTATATAATATATACTACAAAAATCGTGCCAGAACGTTATTTGCTTGATAATGAGGGAAAAGACGAAAAAGGGGGTATGGCAAAAGTGTGCGATTCCGCACATTTTCTGTGCGAAATCGCACACACCGCACAGGGGTAAATGTTAAAAAAGGTTTCCTTTTGGGAAACCTTTGATGAAAAATATTTATAAAAGAGACTTATTCCAACCCCTTGCAATGTTTGGCTTGTGTTATAGATGCTTAATGCAATTAAAAGCATTTCCAACTTGCATGACAAAAAAAGGCTTCTACCGAGGAAGCCTTTTCTATCTTTGTACAATCGTTATAGTTTCTCGATCTCTTCAATGGTCAAGCCAGTAATATCGGCGATGAAATCCGATGGTTGTCCTTTGGCTTTCATTTTTTGAGCAATTTCATGTTGTTTCTTCAGTTCACCTTCCGCACGTCCTTCATCCTTAGCAAAATCCACAGTATTGAAATAGTCGTTATAATTCTTCCAGTCTTCATCCAAACGGGCACGTTCCTCTTCAGTCAGATTCGCTTGAGAGGCAATCTGCTCCAGACGGTCGAAAATGGCTTTGCGGTCCTTGAAGGAGATTTCTTTCAAATTGTTCATATTCACCAAATTATAAATCCAATACTCTAGAAAATTATTACAATCCGCTTCCGATTTCATTCCTTTTGGGAAACCTTTGATGAAAAATATTTATAATTTATTGGGAAAATCTTCTAAATCATTCAACATTCTATCGATGACTGGAAGCATTTGAGGAATGTCTTCTTCTATTGTTTGGAATACCACGTCTGTGTCAATCTCGAAATAATGATGAGCGATTTTATCTCTCATTCGCATGACTCCGCTCCAATAGATTGCAGGGTATAAAGGAAAT
>JAXJUX010000138.1:0-2126 GCA_036308845.1 Ruminococcus sp. | reverse complement strand
TGCACCTCTAAGCTCCAGATCACGCATGGCAATTTTGATACCGCTTCCCAGTTCCGTAAATTCGCGGATTGCATGCAGACGTTTTTCCGCTACTTCTTTGAGCATCTTGTTTCTGCGATACATCAAAAAGGCGTAAGAAGTTCTGCTGGAACGCCCTACTCGTCCTCGTAACTGGTACAACTGAGAAAGCCCCAGTTGATCCGCATCATGAATAATCATCGTATTGGCATTAGAAATATCAAGCCCCGTTTCAATGATTGTCGTAGAAACCAGAACATCAATATCTCCATTGATAAATCCGTACATGATTTTTTCCAGTTCACGTTCACTCATCTGCCCATGTGCGTACGCAACGGTGGCATCTGGCACTAATTTTGCTACCTGATTGGTCACCTCATCGATATTATTGACACGGTTATATACATAGTACACCTGACCGCCGCGCGCTAACTCTCGATTGATCGCCTCACGCACCATTTCATCGTTGTATTCCATAACATACGTCTGAATCGGCAGACGGTCCTGTGGCGCTTCTTCCAGCACACTCATATCACGAATTCCAATCAAGCTCATATGAAGAGTTCTCGGGATCGGCGTCGCTGTCAGTGTTAAGACATCAATATTCTGCTTTAACTGTTTGATTTTTTCTTTGTGTGTCACACCAAAACGCTGTTCCTCGTCAATGATCAAAAGTCCCAAATCCTTGTACTGGACATCTTTCGACAACAGGCGATGGGTTCCGATCACAATATCCACAAATCCTTTTTTCAAATCTTCCAGTGTCTTCTTTTGCTGAGCCGGTGTACGGACTCGGCACATCAAATCCACACGCACCGGAAAATCTTTCATTCGCTGCACGAACGTATTGTAATGCTGTTGTGCAAGAATCGTGGTTGGAACCAGATAGACCACCTGTTTATTTTCCTGAATCGCTTTAAACGCCACACGGATTGCAATTTCTGTCTTTCCGTATCCAACGTCCCCGCAAATAAGACGATCCATGATTTTCTTACTTTCCATGTCTCTTTTTGCAGCTTCAATGGCAAGTCGTTGGTCTTCTGTCTCCTCAAACGGGAACATTTCCTCAAATTCCTGCTGCCAAACCGTATCTGGTCCATATTGGAAACCATCTTCATTTTGACGTGCAGCGTAGAGTGCCACCAGTTCTTTCGCAATATTTTTTACCGCACTGCGAACTTTCGTTTTTGTTTTCTTCCATTCCTGACCGCCCAGTTTATTGATTTTCGGTGGTTTCGCATCGGCTCCGGCATATTTTTGCAGCATCTCCAACTGGGTTGCCAGAATATAGAGATTACTCTCACCGGCATATTCGATTTTGATGTAGTCTTTCACTACACCATCCACCTTCATTTTCTCAATACCTTTATATACGCCAAGTCCATGATTTTCATGGACCACAAAATCTCCTACGGAAAGCTCCGTAAAGTTGTGAATTGCCTTTCCGCTGTATTCGGATTTCTTACGCTTTTTCTTCTTCTCTTTTCCGAATATATCTGTTTCGGAAATCACCACATATTTAATCAGTGGGTATTCAAAACCACGGCTTACACGACCGCAGGCAACTTTGATTTCCCCCGGTCCGATCAAACGATCCGTTTCTTCACTATAAAAACTGCTCAGACCTTCTTCCTGCAGATCCTGCGCCAGACGCATCGCCCTGGTGCGGGATGGAGAAAGCAAAAGCACCCTATATTTGTTCTGTTTCCAGCGCTTCAAATCCTTGATCAGCATTTCAAAACTGTTGTTATACGGATTGACAGATTTCACCATGATCTGATGCTCTTTTGTGAAATCCCACTGGTTACCGACCTGTTCCATCGTAGAAAGTGCCAGCGTGTGACACTGATGGAAACGACTGACAGCCTCCTGATAATGGCAGATTACTTCCGTCTGTCCCGGTAGCATATAGCCTTTTTCCAAACGGTGAATCATGCTCTCCCGAAACTCCATTTCCGTAGCCTTCGCATGTTCCACCAAGCGATTCGGTTCATCCAGAATCACCAACGTATCTTCCGGAAAATAATCAAGCAGGGACACTGGATTTTTATAAAAATAGCGGATAAAATTCTCAGCACCGCTAAAATGTTCAAATTCCTGTATTTGAT
>JAXJUX010000137.1:0-3675 GCA_036308845.1 Ruminococcus sp. | reverse complement strand
TTTCTTAAATATGAACGGTACATTTTATGTGTCCACTCATACCAGTTCCATAACTACCGAGACTTTTATCTCATTAAAAATCTCTTTTTTTCGTCCAAAATTGGCTTGTCCAGAAAACTTGAAAACCCTCGAAAAGTGCGTAAATCTAAGGATTTCTACGAATTCACCCTTTGTAGACATGTCACGACTTCCACATGCGGTGAAAGTTACTTCTTATACTAAATAGCGAAACTGTCACCTTTTGCGAAAAGGTTCATACCCCACTTAGGGGGATAACCTTTACCCCACTATTTTCCCCCTGTCCTTAAGGAACTAACCTTCAAGTTTTTCAGCCTATCATACATTTCATCATATAAAACAATTTCGATATTTTTTAAAGATGATCTCAAAACTTCAAAATCTTTTTCCATTCTATCATTTTCCAAATTGCTTCTGCTTCCGATAACCAACACGCCTTTTGGTCTAATAATTTTCAAATCAAGTCCCTTTTCTTCTTTCAGACTTCTTTCAATACTTAATCTGTTTTGAGAACAATCGAAAATATAATTTTCCAATTGCGAAAGAGCTTTACTCACATCAGAAGACCAGTAATAATTGTCATGGCTTTTATCATACTGTAGCAACGGAACATTTGATTTTTTTATTTCATATATGTCAATATATCCATAAATATCATAAACCAAAAAATCTGGCTCAGACCGTCTCCCCGGCTTAATACTTTGCTTTGAAATAAAATTTGTATATCTCGAATCAAATATAAATATATTCTTTTCAAAAAACGTTTGCCAAGTTTGTTCTTTCGGATTATTGGCTAAATGCTTTTCAAATTCACTTAAAATATTTTCTAAATTACACTCCGAAACTTTCAAAAAATTGCGTTGTAAAAAATTATGCTTATTCCCCGTAGTTCCTAGTATTTTTTCATAAAATTCTTCTACTTTGGTTAATTCCTCCTTGGTCAACAAACCAACAACAGATTCATCCATTGCAGATAGAAATATTCTTTTTAATTCTTTTCCCCTATTCTCTTCTTTATATTGAGATTTGTCAGGGAATTTTTTATGGAAAAACTCTGAAACCGCATTTTGAGACATACGATTTCCAAACTGCTTCCCTACACCCACTGCTGTAAATAATTCTTCAAAGTCGCTTTCACCTAAAACCAATTTATATCCTTTATTTGGTATCTTTCTAATTGTCGTATCAGCACCCTTTTTTATGTAAAGTTCTTCTATGCACAACGCATCCTTTTTACCAAGAAAAGCATTTATTCCACTCACAAAAATATTAGTAAATCCATTTGTAAAACCAATTCCAGACCTATAAACATGAGGTGGAAAATCGGAAACGGAATATCCTTCAAAAATAATATAAGGAACTATAAATTGCTGCATATAATACTTCCAGTTTTTATTCCCATCATACTCTGCATACAAACTACTTTTCGCCACTATTGTCATTTTATCTGACTTTTTAAATTCTTCAGTTTCTTCTACTTCCTTACTACTCATTGGGTCCAGCATGAGCATTTCTCGTAATTCATCATTTCCTATACGATAATACAGCCTCTTTTTATTTTCCTTTGCATAGAACAGAAAGTATTTTTCGCTGTTAGCTTCATTAAATCCAATTATCTCCATAGCATTCTCCTATACTACTTATTTTTCGTAATAGTATCTATTTCTGAATTATCATATGAATATTTTACCACATCCACCTACATTTTACTATCCGAAAAAGAGCAAGAAAAAAAGCCGATCAGGAATCGTAACTCCCAATCGGCATTTTTTCTTATTCCTCTTCATTTTTACATTCAATCTCCGTTCCATCCAGGAACACTACCAACAATGTTCCATCCTCAAAAACCTTTATGTGGTCCAGTGTTTTCAACATGAAGTCCGTATCCATCTCCGTCAAAGGTTCTGCTCCATCCGTGTATTCTATGAACTTCTCTGCTCGATAACCTTCCAATAGGTTCTCGCTCTGAAGCTGTTCTGTCCACTGCTCCATGAAATCCTCTCGGTTCTCCACTAATGCATTCCAAGCCATCAGATAAGCCTTTATCAGCGTTTCTTCCTCTACGTGACGGTTGGCACATCCCATGACTCCTTTAACCTTATAGCGTTCACTGCATTGCCATACCTTACGGTCAACGCCCGTGCTGCTCCGCCAGCCTTTCCGTGCAAATACCTTATTACAGTCTCCGCAAATTATCTTGGATGCGAATGGATTGCTTTCCGGCCGATGGGAATAGGAGTTTGTCCCATGCTCCTCCAGATACTTTTTCCTGCGTTTTATTTCAAGCTGTACACATTCCCAAATCCGCTTTGAAATGATGGCATCGTGGTCATCCTCCACATAAAACATCTGAATTTCCCCTTTGTTCTGTGTACGTTTCTTGGTGAGGAAATCCACCGTATAACTTTTCTGCAACAAGGCATCCCCCTTGTATTTTTCATTCTCCAACATACTCATTAAGGTTGTGGACTGCCACTTCGTACCTCCATCCCAGTTTTTCACACCTTCCCGTTCAAAAATCCGCTTGATGTAATCGGTTGTTTTTCCGTCCAGGAATTCCTGATACAACCGAATTACAATCGGCTCCTGTGTCCTGTTGATTACCAGCTTCCCCGTTTCATCCGTATCGTATCCAAGAAAACGCTTTGTACTCATTTTGTGTTTTCCTGTTTCAAACCTTCTGCGGATTCCCCATGTGCAGTTCTCTGAAATGGACCGGCTCTCATCCTGTGCCAGTGAGGAAAGAATGGTCAGCAGCACTTCGCCCTTTGCATCGAGGGTATTGATATTTTCCTTTTCAAAAATAATCCCTATCCCCAAATCTTTCAACTCTCGCACATAGTTCAAACAATCCAGCGTATTTCTTGCAAATCGGGAAATGGACTTAGTAATAATCATGTCTATTTTCCCCGCCCTACAATCAGCAATCATACGGTTGAATTCATCTCTCTTTTTGGTATTGGTTCCCGAAATTCCTTCATCCGCATAAGTCCCTGCATATTCATAGAGAGGATTCTCGCTGATATAATTTGTGTAATAATTGACCTGATTCTCATAGCTTAATAACTGTTCTTCTTGGTCGGTTGACACTCGGCAGTACGCTGCCATCTTCAATTTCTGCACTGACTGTGCTGTTCCTGATTCCGCAGTCGAAATCTGCTTTGCTGGTATAACAGTAATGCTTCTTGCCATTTTTAACCACCTCCTCAATCACTGTCTGTTCCGTAATGTTCAAGCCTTGCAATTCGGCATCATCAATCCTTATCCCTTTGCATGCCTTGACTCCCTTTTCAATGTAGGTGCTGCAAAGCCATTGGATTTTCTTCTTGTAAACCTGTCTGCGCCGGAGCGTTTTCCCGCAGTAAGGGCAAATCAGCATTCCGCTTAAGGGATAGCGGTTTTGGAACTTCATTGTGCTGTCCTGTCCGATGTTCCTGTCACGCTTTCTCTGCTCTCTGACCTTCTGTACCTGTTCCCACACCTCTGGCGATACAATTGGTTCGTGATTTTCCGAAATGTAATAACTCTGCACTTCCCCGTTGTTTTTCCTTGTATGGTTTCTTTTGTTTTCAGGGGTGTAATACTTCTGCAGATGAAAATCCCCTTTGTACTTTTCATTGCTAAGCATCCCATTGATGGTCCCGCTCTCCCATGTTG